>NZ_JBHWEB010000001.1:0-75444 GCF_042734395.1 Amycolatopsis sp. NPDC059657
GGGTGCGTACTACGCACCCAACGGCCCCCTCACCTCAAGCCCGCCCGAGGCTTGCCCCCCCCGCCGGACTTGGTGAAGGAGTCCCTCACCAGCCAGCCACATTCGGCTTTCCGCGCAATAGCCGTCGGGAACGCTCACGACCTCGGTCAGGCGAAGTGGCGCGAAACTCGGTACGAAGTGTCGGACCCCTCGGGCAGACTGCGGGGCATGAGTGCAGAACCCAAGCGTCCCGAACCCGAGATGGTCGGGGATGAGCGCGCCCAGCTGACCGGCTTCCTCGACTTCCTGCGCGCCACCGTGGTGTGGAAGGTGAGGGGGCTCACGGACGAGCAGGCCCGCCAAACCCTCCTGCCCAGCAAGCTGTTCACGATCGCGGGGATCGTGAACCACCTGTACCTCGTCGAGAACTACTGGTTCGGTGTCGTACTCAACGGGGAAGAGGACAGCTGGAAGGAGCGGCTCGACGAAGACCCGGACGCCGAGTTCCGCGAAGCGCTCGACAAGCCGCTGAGCCAGATCATCGACGACTACGAGAAGGAATGCCTGCGCTGCAGCGAGATCGTGGCCAAGCTCGGCTTCGACCACGAGGTGCCGTACCGGGACAAGCGGGTGAACGTGCGCTGGGTCGTCACGCACATGATCGAGGAGACCGCCCGGCACGCCGGTCACCTCGATCTGCTGCGGGAACTGACCGACGGGCTTACCGGGGAGTGACGTTCTTGCGCGGTGGCAACGGGAAGAAGCCGCTGGTGCGCTCGACGTAGTAGGCGTAGCCGGGCCGGGAACGCCGCATGCCCTTTTCCAGCAACGGTTTCCCGGTGCCCTTCGCCAGCAGGTAGGTCATCGCGATCGGGGACAGCACGGTCGCCGCGCCCGCCCAGGTGGTGCACGCCATGAGGTACAGGCCCCACCAGAGGCAGGCGTCGCCGAAGTAGTTGGGATGCCGGGTGTAGCGCCACAGACCGGTGTCGAGGACCTTGCCCTTGTTCTCCGGGGCGGCCTTGAAGCGGCGCAGCTGGTCGTCGCCGACGGCCTCGAACGCGAACCCGACGATCCACACCACCACACCGAGCCAGCTCACCCAGCCCCAGCCGGAAGCGAGCTGGACCGGCAGCGAGACGAACCACAGGATCACCGCTTGCAGCAGGTACACCCGCAGGAACATCGGCAACGCCGGGTTCGGGCCCATCCGCTTGGCCATCTTCACGTAGCGCGGGTCCTCCGGGAGGCCGTGGTTGCGCAGATGGAGATGCACCGCCAGCCGGACACCCCAGACCACGGTCAGCGCCATCACCACGAACGGCGTGTCCGCGACCAGGAAACTCGTCACCGCGACGATCGCGAAGCCGAGGCCCCAGAAGGTGTCGATGGTGTCCCAGCGCTTGCGCGCCACGGCGATGCCGAACGTCAGTGTCACCGCCACGAGCGTGACGCCCGCGTTGACCGCCAGTGTCGTGCCGATCATCCGAAGTCGCGGGTGGCCGGCATCCCGCTCGATCCCTCATCCGTCGGCCGCACCGCGAGAATCTGATCCACGCCCATCCTGTTCTCTTCGAAGGCCATCGCACCGCCGACGAGGTACAGGCGCCACACGCGCGCGCCCGCTTCGCCGATCAACGCCACCGCATCATCCCAGCGCGACTCCAGTGTGGCAGTCCAAGCACGCACAGTGTCGACATAGTGCTCACGCATCGCGTGCACATCGCGGATTTCGAAGCCTGCGGACTCGAGGTGCCCCAACGTCCGGGACAGCGGCCGCATGGTCATGTCCGGAGCGATGTACCGCTCGATGAACGCACCGCCCCCGGGTGCCACCGCGCCGCGCGACATCTGCTGCAACACGAGCCTGCCGGTGGGTTTGAGCATGCGGAACAGCGTGTTCGTGTACGTCGGGTAGTTGTCCTCGCCGACGTGCTCGCCCATCTCTATGGACGCGACGGCGTCGAACGGCTCGTCGGCCAGTTCGCGGTAGTCCTGGCGGCGTACTTCCACCCGATCGGTGAGATCGTGCTCGGCGAGCCGCACCCGGATGTGCTCCAGCTGCTCGGCGGACAGCGTGATGCCGACGGCTTCGACGCCGTGATGTTTCGCGGCGTGGACGAGCAGCGAGCCCCAGCCGCAGCCGACGTCCAGCAGGCGCATGCCCGGCTGGAGGCCCAGCTTGCGGCAGATCATCTCCAGCTTGTCCCATTGCGCTTGCGCCAGCGAGGTCTCTTCGAACCGGAAGTACGCGGACGAGTAGGCCATGGATTCGTCGAGTAACAGCTGATAGAAGGCATTGCTCGTGTCGTAGTGGTGTGCGATCGCGGCCTTGTCACGCAAGAGGCTGTGCAACCGGCCCTTCAGCCGCGCCTCCTCGGCCGGCGGACGCGGCGGCAGCCCGAGCACGCCCAGCGAGGCCGCCAGGCGGACGGCTTCGGCCCACTCGCGCGGTCCGAGCCGCACCCGGTTGAGCGCACCCGACCGGGTGAGCGCCCAGATCCGCCGGAAACCCTCGGTGAGATCACCTTCGACGTCGAGATCGCCGGAGACGTACGCGCGGGCGAGCCCGAGCTCGCCGGGGGAGTAGAGCAGCCTGCGCAGCGCCCTGCGGTTCCGGAGCACCACGGTCGGCGCGTCGGACGGACCGATCCGCACGCCGTCCCAGGTGCGAAGGCCCACCGGGAGCGCGACACCGAGAAGCTTCTCCACGAAATCCACCAGACGATGACAGCTGCTGTTCGGCATAGCCGTGATTCGGCACCCGGCGGCGAGCGGATTGGTCCGTGACCCGATCCAATCCACGCGCGGACCCGCTCCGAAACACCTTCGTGCAGACATCCAAGCAACGCATCGGCGTGGTCGGCGGCGGGGTGGCCGGACTGACCGCGGCCTACCTGCTGCAACGGCGCTACGACGTCCTGTTGTTCGAGGCCGACGACCGGCTCGGCGGGCACGCCCACACGCACGACGTGCCCAGCGCGCACGGCGGCACCATCGGCGTCGACTCCGGGTTCATCGTGCACAACAAGCGGACATACCCGTACCTGCTGCGGCTCTTCGGCGAACTCGGCGTGCGCACGCAGGACACCGAGATGTCGATGAGCATCCGCTGCGACGGCTGCGGCCTGCAGTACGCGGGCGCCAAGGGCGTGCGCGGCATGTTCGCCCAGCCGCGCAACCTGGGCCGCGCGAAGTACCTGCGCATGCTCGCCGAGGTCAAGCGCTTCCACCTGCACGCGCACCGGCTGCTGCGCGCGCCGGACACCGGCGACGTCACGATCGGCGCGTTCCTCGCGATCGGCGGGTACACGAAGTACTTCGTCGACCATTTCATGCTTCCGGTGGTCTCGACCGTGTGGTCGGCCGACCGCAAGGACACCCTGCGTTACCCCGCGCGGTACCTCTTCGAGTTCCTGCGCAACCACGGCATGCTCTCGATCGGCGATTCACCGCGCTGGCGCACGGTCACCGGCGGCTCCCGCGAGTACGTCGAACGCGCGGCGAAGCAGCTCACCGCCGTGCATCTGTCCACACCGGTCCGCAGCGTCTCGCGCACGGTCTGGGGCGTGGAGGTCCGCGACGACGCCGACACCGTGCACTCGCTGGACCATGTGGTCATCGCGGCACACGCGGACCAGGCTTTGGGGATGCTCGCCAAGCCCACGGCCGCCGAGTCCGAGCTGCTCGGCGCGTTCCGCTACTCCGCCAACGAAGCCTGGCTGCACACGCACGACGCGATCCTCCCGTCGGCGCAGGCCGCGCGGGCGGGCTGGAACTACTCGGCGGCCGAATGCGGCGCGCACGACGGCGCAGTCCAGGTCAGCTACGACATGAACCGCCTGATGTGCCTGAAGGAACCGAAGGGGTACGTCGTCACGCTCAACCCGGCCGCCCCGCCGCCCGCGGCGTCCGTCATCGCGAAGATGAACTACGAACACCCGGTCTACACGCCCGAGTCCGTCGCGGCCCAGCGCCGGCTGCCCGAGCTCAACGACGGCAAGCTCGCCTTCGCGGGCGCCTACCAGGGCTGGGGTTTCCACGAGGACGGCTGCGCGTCGGGTGTGCGCGCCGCGGCATCGTTCGGAGTGGACTGGTGACCGCGCTCTACGACGCCACGGTCGCGCATGTGCGGCGGATCGACCCGCCGCACTCCTTCGCGCACCAGATCTACCTGTGGCTCGTCGATCTCGACGCGCTGCCCGAACTTCCGTGGTACCTCAAGCCGTTCGCCGGCTTCGACGGCCGTGACCACTTTGGACCCGGCGACCCCGGCAGCATCCGGTCCAAACTGGACGCCTGGCTGGCCACCCGCGATGTCGACCTGCGCGGCGGCAAGGTCGCGATGCTCGCGAGCGCGCGCGTGCTCGGCTACGTGTTCAACCCGATCACCGTCTACTGGTGCCACTACCCGGACGGCGAACTCGCCTGCGTCGTCGCCGAGGTGCACAACACCTACAAGGGCCGCCACGCGTACCTGCTCCATCCCGACTACGACGGCTCGGCGCGCGCGGACAAGGAGTTCTACGTGTCGCCGTTCCAGTCGATGGAGGGGGAGTACCGGATGCACCTGCCGCGGCCGGAGGCGTTCCTCGCGGTCACCGTGGCGTTGCGGCAGCGCGGGGACACCGTGCTCACGGCTACCCTTCGCGGGGTGCGCCGCCCGGCGGGCCGCCGGGCACTCGTCCGCCTGCTGCTGGCGAGGCCGCTGCTGCCGCAGCGGGTCGCCGCGCTGATCCGCAAGCACGGCATCACACTCTGGTTGAAGAAGGCACCGCTGATCCGGGAGACGAGCAATGGATGAGCCGGTACGGTCCCGCATCGCCCCGGTCCCGTCGGGGCCGAGCGCCGAGGACCTGCTCGTGCGGGTCGCTAAGGGCGACGAGCGCGCGTTCGAGCAGCTCTACGACAAGCTCGCCGGGCCGGTGCTCGGCCTGGTGCGCCGGGTCGTGCGCGACGGCGCGCAGTCCGAAGAGGTCGCGCAGGAGGTGCTCGTCGAACTCTGGAAGACCGCCACGCGGTATTCGCCGGACAAGGGGAGCGCGCTGAACTGGGCGCTCACCCTCGCGCACCGGCGCGCGGTCGACCGGGTGCGCTCGGCGCGCGCGAGCACCGACCGCGAGCAGAAGGCGACCTTCGAGGCCGCCAGGAACCGTCCCTTCGACGAGGTGGCCGAGGCGGTCACCTCGCGCTGGGAACGCTCGCAGGTGCGCAAATGCCTGTCGAACCTGACCGAGCTGCAACGGGAATCGGTGCTGCTCGCGTACTACCAGGGCTACACCTATCGCGAGGTCGCCGAGGTGCTGTCGACCCCGCAGGGAACCATCAAGACGCGGCTTCGTGACGGGCTGATCCGGCTGCGTGACTGTCTGGGGGTGACGGCATGAGCTCACCGGAGATGCACACGCTCGCGGGTGCTTTCGCCGTGAACGCGTTGTCCGAGCACGAAAGGGCGCGCTTCCAACGGCATATCGAGGAGTGCGAGTCCTGTGCGCAGGAGGTCCGCGAACTCCGCGCGACCGCGGCCAGGCTCGGCGCGGCCGTCGCGGAGGAGCAGACGAGCCCGCAGCTCAAAGCACGCGTGCTCGCCGAGGTCCGCGCGACCAGGCAGGAACCGCCGACCGCGCGGCCGGAGCCGGAGGAGTCCGTCCGCACGGCGGCCAGGGTGCCGCGCTGGGCGCTCATCCTGAGCACCGCCGCGGCGGTGATCGGGCTGGCGCTGGCCGGTGTCTTCGGCGGGATCGCGCTCAACACGCAGAACCGGCTCGAGACCGCGCAGTCCAAGTACGCGCCGGTGGCCGAACTGCTCGCCGCGCCGGACGCGCAGACCCTGCACGGGCGGTCGGCGATCGGTGGCGGCGGGACGGTCGTCATGTCGCCTTCGCTGGACAAGATGATGTTCATGGCGTCGAAGCTGCCCAGTCCCGGCGACCGGGATTACCAGGTGTGGCTGATCCAGGACGGCAAGGCGCGCTCGGCCGGTGTGCTGCCGAAAGCCGCGGGCGGGCAGCTCGTGCTGGCCAGCGGTCTCACCGGAACCACGCAGGTCGCGGTCACTTTGGAGCCGCCTGGCGGGTCACCGGAACCGACCACCGACCCGTTTTTGCGGGTTTTCACGGCTTGATGACGAAAAACCCTGTGGCGAAACAGTTTTGACGACACACGGCGTGGCAACTGGATTAAAGGCCTCCTTTTACCTACCTTCCAGTCAACGCAGGTGGTTGACATAACTCTCAGCCTAGGGTTTAGGTCGAGGGTTCGACGCTGCCAGCGTGGCTGTACGGGCAGAACGAAAAGGAAGGCGGACCCGATGACGCCCCCGCACAACTACCTTGCGGTGATCAAGGTCGTCGGTATCGGCGGCGGCGGCGTGAACGCCGTGAACCGCATGATCGAGGTCGGCCTCAAGGGTGTCGAGTTCATCGCGGTGAACACCGACGCTCAAGCACTGCTCATGTCCGATGCCGACGTGAAACTCGACATCGGCCGCGAACTGACCCGCGGCCTGGGAGCCGGCGCCGCCCCCGAGGTGGGGCAGAAGGCCGCCGAGGACCACCGCGAAGAGATCGAAGAGGTCATCAAGGGCGCCGACATGGTGTTCGTGACCGCCGGTGAGGGTGGTGGCACCGGCACCGGTGGCGCTCCCGTGGTCGCGCAGATCGCCCGCAAGCTGGGCGCGCTGACCATCGGTGTGGTCACCAGGCCTTTCACCTTCGAGGGCAAGCGCCGCGGCAAGCAGGCCGAGGACGGCATCCAGGCGCTGCGCAACGAGTGCGACACGCTCATCGTCATCCCCAACGACCGGCTGCTGCAGCTCGGCGACATCGGCGTCTCGCTGATGGACGCCTTCCGCTCGGCGGACGAGGTGCTGCTCTCCGGTGTCCAGGGCATCACCGACCTGATCACCACCCCCGGCCTGATCAACCTGGACTTCGCCGACGTCAAGAGCGTCATGTCCGGCGCGGGCTCCGCGCTGATGGGCATCGGTTCGGCGCGCGGCGAGGGCCGGGCGATCCAAGCAGCCGAAAAGGCGATCAACTCGCCGCTGCTCGAAGCGTCGATGGACGGCGCGCACGGCGCGCTGCTGTCGATCGCGGGCGGCTCCGACCTGGGCCTGTTCGAGATCAACGAGGCCGCCTCGCTGGTGCAGGAGTCCGCACACCCGGACGCCAACATCATCTTCGGCACGATCATCGACGACTCGCTCGGCGACGAGGTCAGGGTCACGGTCATCGCGGCCGGGTTCGACGCGGGCACACCGACGCACAAGAAGCTGGACCCGTCGACCTTCGCGTCGGCACGCAGCAGCTCGACCGCGTCGGCCACCTCCGGTCACGTCGGCCAGGGCGCGACCCCGGTCGGCTCGAACACCACGCCTTCGCAGCAGACGACCAGCAACGGCTACCCGGTCGCCCCGCCGCGCACGCACACCCCGGTCGGCTCGACCGGGTCGATGTCCGGCGGCCTGCCGCAGCCGGGCAACTCGCGTGGCTACCCGGCCCCGCGCAACACCTCGGGAACGGGCAGCCTGCCGGGACGGGCGATGCCGGTGCAGGACGACCCGTCCGATGACGACGTCGACGTGCCGCCCTTCATGCGCCGGTAAGTTTCCGCAGCTCAAGGCTCGTGAGTGTGCCCGCCGGTGAGAACCGTCGGCGACACTCACGAGCCTTTGCTTTGTCAGCGATAGGGTCGAAAGCGTGAAGATTCGCAGGGTAGTGACGACTCGTGCGGGCGGGGCGTCACGCGCTCCGTACGACACGTTCAACCTCGGTGACCACGTCGGCGACGACGAGGGCGCCGTGTACGCGAACCGCAAGCGGCTCGCGGCCGAGCTCGGGCTGGCCGAGGACAGGCTCTCCTGGATGGAGCAGGTCCACGGCCGCACCGTGACCACGGTCGACGGGTCCGAGACCTCGGCCGCGGAAGCGACCGACGCGCTCGTGACTGCTCAGCCCGGCGTCGCCCTGGTCGTGCTCGTCGCGGACTGCGTGCCCTTGCTGCTGGCCGACTCCGAAGCCGGAGTCGTGTCGGCGGTGCACGCGGGCCGCGTCGGCACCCGGGTCGGCGTCGTTCCCGCGGCCGTCGAGGCGATGGTCAAGGCGGGTGCCGAGCCGCATCGCATCGAGGCCTTGCTCGGCCCGGCGATCTGCGGCGACTGCTACGAGGTCCCCGCCGATATGGCGGCCGACGTCGAGAAGCATGTGCCGGGCAGCGCCTGCAAGACCCGCAAGGGCACCTCCGGCCTCGACCTGCGCGCCGGTCTCTGGCGTCAGCTGGCGGATCTCGGCGTCGGAAAGATCGGCGTCGACCCGCGCTGCACCAATGAGGACAAGACCCTCTTCAGCTTCCGCCGCGACGGCACCACGGGCCGCGTCGCCGCGATCACGTGGATCGAGGCATGAGCGAGCGGCTCGCCGAGCTCGAGGCGAACCTCGCCGAAGTCGAGGACCGCATCGCCCGCGCGTGCGCGGCGGCCGGGCGCGCCCGTGACGAGGTCCGGCTGCTCGCCGTCACCAAGACCTTCCCGGCGTCCGACGCGGCGCTCCTGGCCGATCTCGGTGTAACCCACATGGCTGAAAACCGCGATCAGGACGCCAGCGTCAAGGTCGCCGAGATGGCCGTGCTGCGGCCGGACGCGGCCATCAGGTGGCACATGGTCGGGTCAGTGCAGCGGAACAAGGCGCGTTCGGTCGCCCGGTGGGCCGACGAGGTCCAATCCGTGGATTCGCCGAGGCTCGCGGCCGCGCTCGCGAAAGCGGTCCGAAGCGCCCTCGACGAAGGGCAACGCACGGCGCCTTTGGACGTCTTGATCCAAGTGAGCATCGACGGCGACCCGGCGCGCGGAGGCTGCCCCATCGGGCAGATTTCGGCGCTGGCGGAGGAGATCACTCTTACGGGTGATTTGAATCTCGGCGGCCTGATGGCCGTCGCGCCCATCGGTGCTGACCTGGACAAGGCGTTTCACACGTTGGGGCAAGCAAGCGAGCGGCTACGCCAAGATCACCCAAATGCCCGTGAGCTTTCCGCTGGAATGAGCAATGATCTGGAGCAAGCGATCGCGGCGGGCTCGACCTGTGTGCGTGTCGGAACCGCGCTGCTCGGCAGGCGCGGTTTAGCCTCGCCTTAGGGAGTATCGGCCCGGCGGCGAGGGGAAAAAGTTTGAACGTCCGCCGAGCCGGGTAGCACGGTGCGGGAGCGGCGAGGCTAGGGAGAGGGCATGAGCGCGCTACAGAAGCTGAAGGCCTACTTCGGCATGGTCCCCGCCGATGACGACGGGTACGAGTACGAAGACGGTGCCGACGAGGATTACCGGCGTGGCTCGTATGCCGACGACTCCTACGACGACTACGAAGAGCAACCGCGCCAGCGCACCAGGTACCGCGCCATCGACGACGAGGGTTATGAGCCCGCCGTCCGCACGCGTCCCCGCACTTCGCTGCCGGAGCCGTCGACGCACGGCGCGCTCGCCGTCGATCGTCAGCCCGAGCCGGTGGCCAGGCTGCGGCCGGTCATGGAGCCCGCGAAGCCGCCGATGCGTGACGCGCTGAGCCGCATCACCACGCTGCACCCGACGAACTACGCCGAGGCGCGGGCGATCGGCGAGCACTACCGCGAGGGCATCCCGGTGATCATGAACCTCACCGAGATGGAGAACGCGGACGCCAAGCGTCTCGTCGACTTCGCGGCCGGGCTCGCGTTCGCGTTGCGTGGCTCGATGGACAAGGTGACGAACAAGGTGTTCCTTCTCTCACCGCCGGATGTCGACGTCACCGCCGAGGATCGCCGCCGGATCGCCGAGGGCGGACTGTTCCTCCGCGGTTGATCCACACCGACACGCCGTCGGCTACGGAACGTGAGAAAACCGACTCAGAGCCACGAAGTACCCCTCCAACTGCGTCTTCCGGGCTGAGCCATGGCAGAGTGGTGACGTGGATTTGGTCTGGCTCATCGTCTGGTACGTGCTGTTCGCCTTCTGGTTGTTGCTGACAGCACGTGTCGTCATAGAGCTCGTGCGCGCCTTCGCGCGCGAGTGGCGTCCCGCTGGAGGGGTTGCGGTAACGCTGGAGACCATCTACACAGTTACGGACCCGCCGGTCCGTTTGGTCCGTCGGATAATCCCGATGGTGCGGATTGGCGGCGTCGGACTGGACTTATCGATTATGGTGCTGCTGTTGGTTGTGTTCATAGCGATGCAACTGGCGACGCCCAAGTGACTCGGGGATGCTTGGGTGGACCTGCAGGCCATGGAGTGCGTGAGGTGATCTGATGTCGTTGACCCCCGCTGACGTGCATAACGTCGCGTTCAGCAAGCCTCCTATTGGCAAAAGGGGCTACAACGAAGACGAGGTAGATGCCTTCCTCGACTTGGTGGAGACCGAACTTGCCAGGTTGATCGAGGACAACAACGAACTCCGGCAGCAGGTGGAGCAGCTCGATGCGGAGCTCGAGTCCACCCGCGGCGAGCTGGAGAACGCGAAGGTGAGCGCGGTGCAAGCCCCGCCACCGGTGCGTGAAGAGCCGCGGCGGCTTGCCCCGGTGCCGCCACCCGCTTCGGCGATGGAGCAGACCCAGTCGCACATGATGGGCGGCGACAACGGCGAGCCCAACGTGCAGGCGGCCAAGGTGCTGGGCCTGGCCCAGGAGATGGCCGACCGGCTCACGGCCGAGGCCAAGACCGAGTCCGACGGGATGCTGGCGGAGGCCCGGACCAAGTCCGAGCAGCTGCTCTCCGACGCCCGCTCGAAGTCGGACTCCATGGTCAACGAGGCGCGCACGCGTGCCGAGACCATGCTGAACGACGCTCGGACCAGGGCGGAGACCCTGGAGCGGCAGGCGCGCGACAAGGCGACCACCATGGATCGCGAGGCGCAGCGCAAGTACACCGAGACGATGAACAACCTCAACGCCGAGAAGACGTCGCTGGGCAAGAAGATCGAAGAGCTGCGCACCATAGAGCGGGAATACCGCACTCGGCTGCGTGGGTTCCTCGAGTCCCAGCTCCGCGAACTCGACGATCGGGGATCAGCGGCACCCGCTTCGGCGGCCCCGGGTTCCGGCCAGCAGGGCCAGGGCGGATCCGGTGGCAGCGGCGGCGGTGGCCAGGGCTACTCGTTCGGCCCCCGCGCCGAAGCCGGCTGATAGTTGCTTGACTGACGGAAACGGTTCCGGCACTCCTTGCGGAGGGTCGGAACCGTTTCCGTGCGTCCACGTGTTGTAATGCACCGTGCTCTACATCGTGCTCGTACTGGTGCTGGCGGCTCTCGGGCTGTTGGTCACGGCGCTCATCACCGCCAATTCGCTCTGGGCCTACATCTCGATCGGCCTCTCGGTGCTGGCCGGGATCATCCTGTTCGCCGACTGGCTACGCAGAAAGTCCCGGAAACCCGCTGAGGCGGCCGGCTCGGTGGATACGCCCGAGGAAACCGTCGAGGATTCGGACGACGCCGAGCAGACGGCGTTGCTCCCGGCCACCGGCGAGCTCGACGAATCCGCGGCCGAAGACTCGGCCGACACCGTGGTCGTACCGGTCGTCGAGTCCACGGAAGAGCCGGAGCCAGAGCCCGAACTCGAGCCTGAGGTCGAGCCCGTCGCGGCCCCGGTCCGCGCGAAGGACGAGGGCGACCCCGGCGAAGAGCCCACCGACGCAGCCGACCTGCTCATCGTGTCGGAACTCGACGTCGAGGTGGTCGTCGTCGACGAGTACCCCCGCTACCACCTCCGCGCCTGCACCTGGCTCGCCGACCGCGACCTCATCCCGATCGGCGTCTCCGAAGCCCGCGAACTCGGCTTCACCCCCTGCGTCCGCTGCGGCCCCGACGCCAAGCTCGCCACAGCCCACCGCACCAAGAAGAAGTCCAAGGCCGACAGCTGACCCTCGCGCCCAAGCTTCCCGCTGGGCCCGCCCAACCTCGCCTTCTCCGTCCCCGGCCGGACGACGCGCGCACGCGGATGGACGACGCGCGTACCTGGATGGACGACACGTGTGCCTGGGGAGTCGGCGGCGTACACAGAGAGTCGGAGCGCGAGCCTGAAGAGTCGGCTCGCGTACCCCGGCGGTCGGCACGCGTGCCTGAGGAGTCGGCACACCCGGCCCGGACGTAGGACACGAGAAACCTGAGCGTGGGACACGCCGGGTGCGTTGGCCGGGCGGCGTGTCGAACGTCGGGGTAGGCCGTGTCCCACCGTCTGGTCTCTCGTGTCCCACGTTCCGGCACCTTGTGGTGAACAGTCGCGCACCCGCATCCCGACTCCCTGGGTACCCGTGCCGACCCTCCTGGCACGCGACCCGGCTCCTCAGGTACGGGTGCCGACTCCTCAGGTACGGGTGCCGACCGTTCCCGTACGCGAGCTTGCCGGTCGCGCGCCGGGTCTGGCCTGGCTCGGGGCGTGGGGTTAGGGGGTCAGGTCGTCGAGGAGGGCTTGGAGCTGGGCGCGCTGGTGGGTGGCTTCGGCGGGGAGGGCGGCCAAGGCGTCGGTGAGGACCGCGCGGGCCTCGGCGGGGCGGTCGAGGTCGCGGAGGATCCGGCCGTGGAGGGAGCCGGCGATCGCCACCTCGGTGAGCGCCTCCAACGCGACGAAGCCTTCGGTCGCCTTCACGATGCGGGGCAAGGCCTCGGCCGGGCGGTCGAAGTTGGCGAGGATGCGCGAGGCGTCGTAGTTCAGCATCGAGTGCTCCCAGAGGGTTTGGGGATCCTCGGCAGGGAGCGTGGCGGCGAGTGCGTCGGCGACCGCGAGTGCGGCGAGGGACCTGTCCTGGTCGCGGGCCCAGTGCCAGGAGAGGGTCGCGCGGCGGCGGGTGCGGAGTTCGTCGACGCTGAAGCCTGACTCGGCGAAGAGGTCCGCGGCGCGGGTGAAGCTCTCGGCCGCCTGGGCGTCGCGGTCGAGTTCGTCGAGGATCTCGCCGGAGAGGTCGTGCATCTGGCCAGCGCCCGCCTGGTTCTCCTGGGCGAGACACAGCGCGGCGACTTCGTCGAGCAACTCGAGTGCCTGGTCCGGCTGACGCAGTTCGCGGTAGGCCTTGGCCAGCAGGAACTGGGGCTGCGAGATGTCCGCTTCGAGGCGGCTGAGCACGGAGATCGCGTCTTCGAGTGCGTCGGCGGCTTCTTCGGGGCGGTCGGCGCGGAGACAGAGCCCGCCGAAGTCGACCCGTGCCTGGGCGGCGGCGAGCGGGTTGCCGAACGCGGTGAAGTCCGCGATCACTTGGGGGAACAGGCCGTAGGCCGCTTCGACGTCGCCGAACGCGGCCTTCAACCTGGCCAGCGTGTGCGTGGCCCCGGTCGCGCGGATCGGGGCGCCCGCCGCGCGGAAACGTTCGGCCGCGTCTTCGAGCAGCTCGATCGACTCGATGGTGAGCTCTTCGCCCAGCGCGGCGGAGAACTCCGCCGTCTGGTTCACGAGCTGGGCCGTGAGCAGCGGGATGTCCGCCTCTTCGGCGGGCTTGCGTGCCTCGTCGAGAGTGGCCATCGCGCGGTCGGGGTCGCCGGTGACGAGTGCGGCCTGCGCCAGCCGCAGCAGGCTCCACGCGTACTGCTCCGCGTCGCCAAGCCCGGCCAAGCGCTCGACACTCGCGGTGAGGTCGTCGAGCCCCTCGCCCGCGAAGCAGCTCAGCAAGCCGAGACGCGCACGCACGGCTTCGTAGCGGACCTCGTTGCCGAGTTCGCGGTAGACCTCGGCTGCCCGCGTCCAGTGCCGACCCGCCGCGTCGCGATCTTCGTTCACCACCAGGCTGCCCGCGGCGACCAGGCGGCGTGCGAGCAGATCCCCTTCCGGGGCCGGGAGAAGCTCGTCGAAGCGCGCCCAGGTCACGGCGGACGCCGAGTTGTCGTCGATCATGAACTGGTGCTCCGCCAAGGTCGCCAGCTCAGCCGGACTGTCCGGATAGGACACCGCGACCGGCTCGGGGACCGAAGGCATCGGGCCGGACAGCGGGAGCCTGTCGAGCAGGGGACGCGCGTCGAGGATCGCCTGGATTTGGGAGCTCTGCGTGGAATTCCCGTTGCGGGCGTCGAAGCGCGCCGCGACGGCGAGTGCCCGCGACGTGAGCTCCGCGAGCAGGTCACCGGCGGAGACCGGGCCGTCCGGCCGCTCGATGGCCGCGTCGGCGTGGCCTGATTCGGCGACCACCCGCAACGCCAGCGCGGCCATGGCGCAGAACGTCATCTCCGCCATCGGGGTCGGCGCCTCGGCCAGCCAGCCGAGATGACGCTCGATCAGTTCGAGCGCGCGGCCCGGATTACCGGTGAGCGCGCAGAATTCGATGTGCTCGGCGACCGTGTACAGGTACGCGGGCTGGGTACGGATCGCACGGTACGCCTGCCGGTGCGCACTCGCCGCTTCCGCAAGCCGTCCAGTGTGGACATACGCGAGCAGCAGTGAGGACTGCATCGAGTGCGGCTGCTCGGAGCAGGTGAGCGTGCCGGCGAGCACGGGCTCCGCGAGCTGGACGGCTTCCTCGTGACGGCCGAGCCATTTCAGGTGCGCGACCTTCGAGTCCGGCTCGCAGCCGACGCAGTCGGACATCTCGCCGCGCGGCGAGGCGTTCCAGAGCCGGTACTGCTCGGCGGCGGTCTCCTTGTCGCCGAGGTGGCGCGCGACGCTCTCGCGGTGCTGGTGCACCGGGTTCATCGTGTGCCCGGCGAGCCGGTAGCGCCGCTCCATGTCGTCGAGCACCGCGTAGGTGCGCTCCAGCGGGATCTCCGGGAAGTTGGTCATCGAGCTGACCATGAACTTGAAGTACCACAACAGGTTCGAGTCCCAGCGGGAGTCGGCCTCGCCGCGGTCGTGCATCGCGAGGCACCACGAGAACGGCACGAACGCCTTCGCGGGCTCGCCACCTTGCTGGTACGCGCTGGTGATGAAGATCCGCACGGCGTACTGGATCTCGGGGGAGCCCTCGGCGTCGGCGCGGCGCAGCACCTCTTCGAACGCCGCGATCTGCCCCTTGCCGTGCGGCAGCCGCTCGGCGGCCCAGAGGCGCTCCCAGAGTTGCTCGTCGCTCATCGGTTCTCCTCCGTGGGAACGGCCTGATCGAGCAGGCCGAGGAACGACCGATTGAGCAGTGCCGCGTCGGCCGGGCGAATGGGGTGGTAGCCGAGCAGCAACGCCTGGCCGTAGAGCGCTTCGACCGCGAGCGCGGTCAGCGCCTCGTCACGCAACGCGGAAATCCGCCGTACCAAAGGATTCCGGTGATTGAGAACCAGCTGCGGGCGATCGTCAGCGGGCTTTTCGAAGGCCGACAGCACGCCCGCCCACAGTTCGTCCACTTTGTCCTTGGTCGCGCGCAGTTCGCTCTGGAAGGCCGCCGAGCGGTCCACGAGATACAGCACGGGCAGCGACGCCGGTTCGAACTCGCGCAGCACGACCTCGCAGCCGAGCTTGTCCATGCTGCGCTGCGCCGAGCCGACGAACGGCCGCGTGGCCAGCTCTTCCGCCCGGCCGAGCGGCGAGAACGCCGTCGCCAGCGTGCTCGGGTCGAGCCGTTCGACGGTCAGCCCCGGCTCGATGCCCGGCAGCCGCTCGATGATCTCGCTGTCGTAGGTGTACCCGCCGTTGACCAGCGCGAGGTCCTGCGCCGCGGCGACCCCGGCCAGCTGCCGGAACTCGTCGGTGGTCGCGCTGTAGCGGACCAGCCCGTGGCGGGCGCGGAACTCGGCGAGCGTCATCCGGCCGACGTTGGTCTCCATCGGCCACCACTGCTCGACCAGCCGCAGCATCTCGTCGTCGTGCAACGCGAGCGCCTTGACACCCAGGTGGTGCACGCCGAGGAACCGGGTCAGCCGCTCCGGGCTGGTCCGCGCGAGCCCGACGAGCCAGCCGCGCAGCCGGTCGCCGAGTGCTTCGCGGGTCGCGTCCAGCAGCCCGTCGTCGTAAAGTGCCTCACGGCTCGCGGTCGGCCTGAGTTCGCTCGCGTCGACCACGCAGCGGGCGAAGAACGCCCAGTCCGGCAGCAGGCTGGTCGCGCTTTCGGCCAGCAGCATGCGCTTGAGGTACACGCGGTGCCCCGCGTGCTCGGCCGGGTTGGCGGGGAACGGCAGCACGTACGCGACGCCGGTCAGCCCGGCCTCGGGCACGTCCAGCTCGATCACGTCGAACGGCGTGAAGCCCAGCAGCTCCTGCGCGTGCCCGACCAGATCGGCCTGCCGGTGCCCTGGCGAGCGGCCATCGGCCCGCCACGGCACCTCGGTGGTGACGGCGACGCCGTTGACCGTGACCTCGAATGGCAGCATCGAGCCGTACAGCCGCGCCAGGTCGGTGACGGTTTCGGGCACCAGCCACTGCTCGGCGCCCGGCCGCGCCTTCAGCGTGACCGTGGTGCCGATCGCGTCCCGCTCGGCGGGCTCGATCGCGTAGGTCCCATCGGAGCGGCCGGTCCAGGCGACCGCGGGCGCGCCGGTGGCCGAGCGGGTGACGACGCGGACCTCGTCGGCGACCAGGAAGGCCGACAGCAGGCCGATGCCGAACTGGCCGAGGAACTCATGCCGCGCGAAACCCAGGTCGTCGCGCTTCGAGCTGCGCCCGATGGTCGCGAGCAGCTCGTGCACCTGCGCCTCGGACAGGCCGATGCCGGTGTCGGTGATCGTGAGCGTGCCCTCGCCGACCGCGATCGCGATCGAGGACTCGGCGCCGCGCGCGGTGACCGCGTCGACGGCGTTCTGCAGTAGCTCGCGGACATAAACGCGCGGGCTGGAGTACAGGTGCTGGCTCAGCAGATCGACGACACCGCGCAGATCCACCTGAAAGGTGCGGCTCAAAATGAAAGTCCCCCTGATTGATGTGCGCCCATCGTAGCGATAACCAGGCCTGTGCAAACCCGCTTTACCGTGGGCGTTAACCTAGAGAGACAAGGCGTTGATCCGGCCATCACCGGGAAGCCTCCGGAAGAACAGGGCGCCGGCGCCCCCAGTAGAACCGGACGGGTACGGCCCGTCACAGCCGAAACGAAGCGGCTCATGTGAATGAGCAAGCGGGGTGGTACCGCGGAACCGCCGGAAACGGCGCGTCTCGTCCCCGTGTAGGCGAACAGCCTGTACGAGAAGACGACGAGGAGCACCGCCGATGTACCCCAAGGCCCAGCTGGACGGAGAGACCACCGTCCCGTCCCAGCCCTCATTCCCCGAACTCGAGAAGCAGGTGCTCGCGTACTGGGAGACCGACCGGACCTTCCAGGCGAGCATCGACGCGCGTGAGGCCGGGGTCAACGGCGCCAACGAATACGTCTTCTACGACGGCCCGCCGTTCGCCAACGGCCTGCCGCACTACGGCCACCTGCTCACCGGGTACGTCAAGGACCTGGTGCCGCGCTACCAGACCATGAAGGGCAAGCGCGTCGAGCGCCGCTTCGGCTGGGACACGCACGGCCTGCCCGCCGAGCTGGAAGCCATGCGCCAGCTGGGGATCACCGAGAAGTCCGAGATCGACGCGATGGGCATCGACGTCTTCAACGACGCCTGCCGCGAGTCCGTGCTGCGCTACACCGGTGAGTGGGAGGAGTACGTCACCCGCCAGGCGCGCTGGGTCGATTTCGACAACGACTACAAGACACTCGACGTCAAGTACATGGAGTCGGTGATCTGGGCGTTCAAGCAGCTGTGGGACAAGGGCCTGGTCTACGAGGGCTACCGCGTCCTGCCGTACTGCTGGCGCGACGAGACGCCGCTGTCCAACCACGAGCTCCGGATGGACGACGACGTCTACCAGAGCCGCCAGGACCCGGCCGTCACGGTCGGATTCCGCTTGGAGGGCAACGAAAACGAGCTCGACGGCACCTACCTGCTGATCTGGACCACGACCCCGTGGACGCTGCCGTCGAACCTCGCCACGGCCGTGCACCCGGACGTGCAGTACGTGGTCGTCGAGTCCGACGGCAAGCGGTTCCTGCTGGCCGAAGCCCGCGTCGCCGCCTACGCGCGTGAACTCGGCGAGGAGCCTGTCGTCGTCGCGCACTACACCGGCACCGAGCTGCTCGGAACCCGTTACGTGCCACCGTTCCCGTACTTCGCCGGGCACGAGAACGCGCACCGCGTGCTGTCCGCGGACTACGTGACCACAGAGGACGGCACGGGTGTCGTCCACATCGCGCCCGCCTACGGTGAAGAGGACAAGGCGGTCACCGACGCGCACGGCATCGTGCCCGTGACACCGGTCGACTCGCAGGGCAAGTTCGACTCCACCGTGCCCGACTACGCGGGCAAGCTGGTCTTCGACGCGAACCCGGAGATCATCAAGGACCTCAAGAACGGCACGGGTTCCGCCGGCCGTCAGGGCGCGGTCCTGCTGCGCCACGAGACCTACGAGCACCCGTACCCGCACTGCTGGCGCTGCCGCAACCCGCTGATCTACCGCGCCGTCTCGTCGTGGTTCGTCGCGGTGACCGAGTTCAAGGACCGGATGGTCGAGCTCAACCAGCAGATCACCTGGTACCCCGAGCACGTCAAGGACGGCCAGTTCGGCAAGTGGCTGGAGAACGCCCGTGACTGGTCGGTCTCACGCAACCGGTACTGGGGCACGCCGATCCCGGTGTGGCAGTCCGACGACCCGAGCTACCCGCGCACCGACGTCTACGGCTCGCTCGACGAGCTGGAGCGTGACTTCGGCGTGCGCCTGGACAACCTGCACCGGCCGTTCATCGACGAGCTGACCAGGCCGAACCCGGACGACCCGACCGGCCGCTCGACCATGCGCCGCGTCGCGGACGTGCTCGACGTCTGGTTCGACTCTGGCTCGATGCCGTACGCGCAGGTGCATTACCCGTTCGAGAACGCGGAGTGGTTCGAGCACCACTACCCGAGCGACTTCATCGTCGAGTACATCGGCCAGACCCGCGGCTGGTTCTACCTGCTACACGTGCTGGCGACGGCGTTGTTCGACCGGCCGGCGTTCCGCGCCTGCGTCTCGCACGGCATCGTGCTCGGCTCTGACGGCGCGAAGATGTCCAAGTCGCTGCGCAACTACCCGGACGTCAACGAGGTCTTCGACCGCGACGGCTCCGACGCGATGCGCTGGTACCTGATGGCGAGCCCGATCCTGCGCGGCGGGAACCTGATCGTCACCGACAAGGGCATCCGCGACGCGGTGCGCCAGGCCGTGCTGCCGCTGTGGAACTCGTACTACTTCCTCGCGCTGTACGCCAACGCCGAGGGTATCGAGGGCACCTGGCGCACGGACTCCAAGCACGTGCTCGACCGCTACGTGCTGGCGAAGACGCACCAGCTGGTCACCGACGTCGAGTACGCGCTGGACACCTACGACGTGGCGGGCGCCTGCTCGATCGTGCGTGAGTTCCTCGAGGTGCTCACGAACTGGTACGTGCGACGGTCGCGTGACCGCTTCTGGGCCGGCGAGCAGGACGCGATCGACACCCTGCACACCGTGCTCGAGGTGACCTCGCGCGTGGTCGCGCCGCTGCTGCCGCTGACCGCGGAGTCGGTGTGGCGCGGGCTGACCGGTGGCCGTTCGGTGCACCTGACCGACTGGCCGAACACGGTCGAGCTGCCGGCGGACGCCGCGCTGGTGACGGCGATGGACCACGTGCGTCAGGTCGCCTCGTCCGCGCTTTCCCTGCGCAAGGCCAACAAGCTGCGCGTGCGCCTGCCGCTCGCCCGCCTGCTGGTCGCGGCGGACGACGCCGAGCTGCTGCGCGAGTTCACCGACATCCTGCGTGACGAGGTGAACGTCAAGTCGGTCGAGCTGACCACGGACGTCGCCGCGCACGGCGAGTTCCAGGTCGCGGTCAACGCCCGCGCAGCCGGGCCGCGCCTGGGCAAGGACGTGCAGACGGTGATCAAGGCCGTCAAGGCCGGTGACTGGTCGACGTCCGCGTCGGGCGCCGTGGTCGCCGCCGGGATCGAGCTGGTCGAAGGCGAGTACGAGCGCAAGCTGGTCGCCAAGGACTCGGGTGCGGCCGCCGAGCTGCCGGGTGGCGGCGGGCTGGTGCTGCTCGACACGGACGTCACGCCCGAGCTGGCCGCCGAAGGACTCGCGCGGGACCTGATCCGCGTGGTCCAGCAGGCCCGCCGCGACGCCGGACTCGACGTCGCGGACCGGATCGAGCTGGTCATCGACGCGCCTGACGAGGTCGTCGAGGCGGCGAAGGCGCACGAGAAGTTCGTCGCTTCGGAGACGCTTTCGCTCGCGGTGAGCTACGGCGAAGTGACCGGCGGATCCGAGGGCACCGTCGGCGAGGGCGTCAAGGTGACGGTCTCGGTGGCAAAAGTGTAGATCCTGTGATGGTTCGGAACACGCACAGGAAACTCGGTTAATCTCGGCCTCCAGTAGCGCATAACTGGGGGATTGTGAACGTGAGTACCGCGCGTAAAAGAGGGATTCTCATCGGGGCCGCGGTGGCGGTCGTGGCGATCGTGCTGGCTGGGGTGGTGCTGCTCAACAGCGGTTCCACCCCGGACGCGGCCGCCGGTGAGTCCGCTCCGACCACCACCGCCGCGCCGGGCCCGAAGGACATGGCGACCAAGTACGTGCTGGCGTTTTCGTCACACGACGCGGCGAGCGCAGGCAAGTACACGGACAACCCGGCGGCGGCCACGGCCGCCATCACCGACGTGTATTCGGGTGTCTCGCAGAAGGCCCAGGCGTCGCTCACCGAGGTGGCGCCCGCCGGGGCGGAGGCGACCACGAGCACTGGGAAGTTCCATCTCGTGTGGAGCCTGAGCAGCGGCAAGTGGGACTACGACGTGCCGATGGAACTGGTCCGCACGGGTAAGGACTGGAAGGTCCACTGGACGCCGGCGCTGCTGCATCCCGACCTCAAGGAAGGTCAGCGGCTGCTGCTCAAGACCGCGGGCAAGCAGCCGGCCGTCGTCGACCGGGACGGCAAGGCGCTGGTGGGCGGCGACGTGACCACGCCGCTGGTCCCGCTGCTCGACTCCGCGCTGACCAGCGCGAAGGCCCAGAGTTCCGGTGACGCCGGGTTCGCGATCGGGATCGTCGACGGCGCGGGTGCCGTGGTCAAGGAGGTCTTCACCAAGGCAGGCACGGGTGGTGAGGCCAAGCCCGCCACGTCGACCGTGAGCCTCGCGACGCAGGCGGCCGCGCAGGCGGCGGTCGATTCGGCGGGCGGCAGGCCCGCCGTGATCATCTCGATGAAGGCGAACGGCGAGATCACCTCCGCCGCGCGCAACGCGGCCGCCGCCGCCAAGAACACCAACCCGTTCAGCGGCCAGTTCGCGCCGGGCTCGGCCTTCAAGATCGCCACCGCGACCGCGGCGCTGGAAAGCGGGATCGGCGCGAACGACGTCCGTGACTGCCCGGAGACCGCGACGATCGGTCAGCGCACGCTCAAGAACGACGGTTTCGGCTTGCCGCCGAGCCCGCTGCACACCGCTTTCGCACGGTCGTGCAACACGACGTTCGGCCAGATCGCGGCGGACCTGCCCGCGGACGGGCTGAAGAAGGCGGCCGACCAGTTCGGGCTGAACGCCGACTTCTCCATCCCAGGGCTGACCACCGAAGCGGGCAAGGTCGAGGCGGCTGACGACAAGTCGCAGCGGGTCGAGGACGGTATCGGGCAGGGCCGGGTCACGGTCAGCCCCTTCGGCGCCTGCCTGATGGCGGCGACCGTGGCTTCGGGCAAGGCCGTCACCCCGCAGCTGTTCACCGACCTGCCGACGGAGGTCGGCACCGGCTACAAGGCGCCGCCCGCCGGCGTGCTGGGCCCGCTGCGGTCGATGATGCGCGAGGTCGTCACGGCCGGGACGGCCACCGGCCTCGCCAAGAGCGGTGACGTCCGCGGCAAGACCGGGACCGCGCAGTTCGGCAGCGGTGAGAACGCGCATGGCTGGTTCGTCGGCTACAAGGGTGACACCGCGTTCGTGGTGTTCATGGAGGGTGCCGACTCGTCGAAGCCCGCGGTGAGCGTGGCTGCGAAGTTCCTGGGGTGACGTGTCGGCCTCGGCCGACACATTCCTGACCTACCGTGGGCTGATGGAGACGATCGCGCTGGCCGAGGTGGCCGCCGTACTGGCCGACCCGAGCCGGGCGGCGATGTGCCTGGCGTTGCTCGACGGCAGGGCCTGGACGGTCGGCGAGCTCGCGGCGGCGGCGAAGATCGCGCCGTCGACCGCGAGCGAGCACGTCACGCGGCTGCGCGAGGCGGGGTTCGTCGGGAGCCTCAAGCAGGGGCGGCACAGTTACGTCCGCATCGACGACCCGAGGGTGGCCCAGCTCATCGAAGGCCTCGCACAGCACGCCGACCATCGCCCGGCCATCGGCCTGCGCACGTCGACGCGCGTGCGGAAGCTGGAATTCGCGCGGACCTGTTACGACCACCTGGCCGGGAAACTCGGCGTGGCGCTGCGGGACGGGATGATCGCGGCCGGGCTGCTCGAGACCTCGTCGGGCCTGACGCTGACCTCGCGGGGCAGGTCCGTCCTCGATGGACTCGGCGTGGTGATCGAGCAGGCGCCGCCCGCTGCTGCGCGAGTGTCTGGATTGGACAGAGCGCCGCGAGCACCTGGCCGGTGTGCTGCCCGCCGCGATCCTGCACCGCGCGGTGGACGCGGGATGGCTCTCGCATGACCCGTCGAGAGCCATCCGGATACTCCCCGCGGCGCAGGAACCCTTCGCCCGCTTGGGTGTGGACAGCTCACTCCTCATCCCGGCAGGCTCGCCGAAACTTGTCGGTACCCGCCGATAAGCTGGATACCGGGGGCCGGAGGCCGTAGCACAACAGAAAACCCCGCCGCTCCGGTGATCCACGATCGAGTGAACGACCCAGCCTCTCTATTCTGATAGCCCACGGGGCGACCGGGACGGAGGCATGCATGGAGCAGCTCCCGATCGTGCTGGGCACCGGTGGCCTCGTGCTCCTCTCCGCCGTGATCGCCGTCCGTGTCTCGATCCGCCTCGGCCTGCCCTCGCTGCTGCTCTACCTGGCGATCGGCGTCCTGATCGGCGAAGCCGGGTTCGGCGTCGAATTCGACAATCCGGGGCTGACCCAGTCGCTGGGGCTGGCCGCGCTGGTCATGATCCTCACCGAAGGTGGCCTCACCACCCGCTGGAGCGCGGTGAAACCGGGGCTCGGCACCGGAATCGCACTGTCCACAGTGGGCGTTGGCGTCAGCATCGCGATCACCGGCTCCGCGCTGCACTGGCTGCTCGACCTCGACTGGCGGATGGCGCTGCTCTGGGGCGCGGTGCTCGCGTCCACCGACTCGGCCGCGGTGTTCTCCGTGCTGCGCACGATCGGCGTCGGCAAACGGCTGGTCGGCACCCTCGAACTCGAATCCGGTATCAACGACGCGCCCGCGTACATCGCCGTCGTCGTGCTCGCCGAAGCCACGGTCGTCGACTGGACGTTGCCGCTGCTGGTCGTCTACGAACTCGCGCTGGGCCTGGGTCTCGGCCTGCTCTTCGGCTGGGGCGGCGCGCAGGCGCTGCGCCGGGCCGCGCTGCCCGCGACCGGCCTGTATCCGCTGGCCACGGTCGCGGTGTGCGTGCTCGCGTACTCGAGCGGACAGCTCGCGCACGCGTCCGGGCTGCTGGCCACCTATGTCGCCGGGGTGGTGCTCGGCAACTCCCGGCTGCCGCACCGCTCGGACACGCTCTCGTTCGCCGAGGGCCTCGGCTGGCTCGCGCAGATCGGGCTGTTCGTGCTGCTCGGGCTGTTCGCGTCACCCACCAGGCTGCTGGACGCGATCGTGCCAGGCCTCATCGCGGGCGCGGTGGTGCTGGTGCTCTCGCGGCCGATCTCGGTGCTGATCGCCGCGCTGCCGTTCAAGGTGCCCTGGCGGGAACAGACCTTCCTCGCCTGGGCGGGGCTGCGGGGCGCGGTGCCGATCGTGCTCGCGATGATCCCGCTTTCCGAGGGCGTCCCCGGCGCGCAACGCCTGGTCGACGCCGTGTTCGTGCTGGTCATCGTGCTGACGCTGCTGCAGGGCGCGACGCTCGCCCCGCTGGCGCGCAAGCTCGGGCTCGACGCGGTCCGCGAGGCCAAGGAGATCGAGGTCGACTCGGCGCCGCTGGACGAGCTCGGCGCGGAACTCCTGCAGGTCCGCATCCAGACCGGCTCCAAGATGCACGGCGTCTACCTGACCGAGCTGCGGCTCCCGGAAGGCTCGACGATCAGCCTGGTCGTCCGCGACGGTCAAGGCTTCACTCCGCAGAAGACCACCCGTTTGCAGGAACAAGACCAACTACTTGTAGTCACCACCGCCGCGGCTCGTGATGCCGCCGAACGACGGCTCCGCGCGGTCGACCGCGCCGGCCGTCTGGCCCGCTGGCGCGGGGAGTCCGGCCACTAGAAAACGGCCGTTTCCGTACGCGGGCAGCAGACCCGTGTACACGAAAAGCAAGCATGCGTACGCGGAGAGTAAACTCGCTGCGCTTTAGTCTGCGCTGCTCAGGGGCCTGTGATCACCGTCCCTGTACGTGTGCTCGCTGTTGCGTACCGCTGGGTGGCTTTTTTGGCGCGCGAGCTGCGGGAATGTCTCGGTTAGGACTCGTACCGGTGTCGCGAGGGACTCGGGCTTGTCTCGTTAATGTCTCGAAAAGTAGACGAAAGACTATTCACTTCAAGATCGCGATGCCTTACCTTGCGTTCAATCGTGTTAGTCCGTTTGGGGGAGTGAGTCCAGAAAAGGAGGACGCAGAGTGACGAAGGTTCGCATGCGTCTTGGCTTTGTCTCCGCCGCGGCCGTGCTCGCGGGTGTGCTGGTCGGGCTGCCGACCGCGGCCCACGCGGAGGCGTTCCCGGCGTTCGCGCTGCCGTTCCAGACGGGCCAGCAGGTCTACTCGGCCGGAATCCACTCCGACGACGGCAACTCGGGCGTGAAGAACGCCATCGACTTCTCGCCGTACGACAAGACCGTGCGTGCGCCACTGGCGGGCACCGTCGCGATCCAGCACTGTTCCGGCGGCGACTGGGTGACCATCGACCACGGCAACGGCTGGCGTACCGGGTACTACCACATGGAGAACATCGCGGTCACCGACGGCCAGGCCGTCGAGGCGGGCACCGTGCTCGGCAAGACCGGGAACGCGTTGCCGTGCGGTGGATCCTCGACCGGCGCGCATGTGCACTTCACGCTCTGGTCACTTCAGGAAAGCGCTTCCAAGATGCGGGTGGACAAGGTCGCCGCCGGCAACTGGAGCGGCATGTCGTACGAGCAGGTCTCGGCCGACGTCGCCGAGGCGTTCGGCGAACCCGTCGACGGCAAGACGCTCGGTGGTTACAAGTTCACCGCGGGCGCCGAGCAGTACACCGGCACCGCCACGCGCGTGCGTGACAACGCGGTCACCCAGCTGCCCGGCCGATTCCGCTTGGACCGCTGAGAAAACGCCGGTCGCGCGGGTTTTCGTTCCAGAATCTGGGACGGGGGTTCGCGCGATCGGCGGATCTTCGGGTAGTGTCCCGAATCAGGTCACGAGTGCCAGCGTTCAGCCCCGGCTTGCTGGCCGGCAACCCTCCAACCGCGGTGGGGTGCCCCGGGTGAGGACCAGGCCTGTCGCACACGGCGACGGGCAAGCGCGGGCCCTCATGCGATGCGGGTCCCTGGACCCGGAGGCGTCATGACACTCGCACTCGATCGCACTGAAACCGTTGCCGCGCAGGACATCCCGGCCGTCGCGGGCGCCGAGCTCCGGGTGCCGCTGGTGACCGGCGAGGCCATCGGCTACGCCAACCTCGACCACGCGGCGAGCGCACCCTGCCTCGGCGCGGTGCGCGACGCGGTCGACGAATTCCTGCCCTGGTACGCGAGTGTGCACCGCGGCGCGGGCTTCGCGTCGCAGGTCTCCACCAAGCTTTACGAGCGCACACGCGGCATCCTGCGCGACTTCGTCGACGCACGCGCCACCGACACCGTGGTGTTCACCCGCAACACCACCGATTCCTTCAACCTGCTGGCCCGCAGCCTGCCGAAGGGCACCTCGGTCGTGGTGTTCGACACCGAGCACCACGCGGCCCTGTTGCCTTGGCGTGGCCCGAATGTGCGCCGCGTCCAGACCCCGCGCACCCGGCTCGCCGCGGTGTCCGCTGTGGACAGTGCACTGGCCGAGTGCCCGGAAGGCCCGCGCCTGGTGGTGCTCACCGGCGCGTCCAACGTGACCGGCGAACTGTTGCCCGTCAAGGAGATCGCGGCCGTCGCACGCAGGCACGGCGCCCGCATCGCGCTCGACGCGGCCCAGCTTTCCCCGCACCGCAAGATTTCCGTGCGCGAACTCGACGTCGACTACGTGGCTTTCTCCGGCCACAAGCTGTACGCCCCGTTCGGCGCCGGCGCGCTGATCGGCCGCGCCGACTGGCTGCGCGCGGCCCAGCCGTACCTCGCGGGCGGCGGCGCGACCAAGATCGTCACCGGCGACGCGGTGGTCTGGAACAACGGCCCCGAGCGCCACGAGGCCGGTTCGCCCAACACCGTCGGCGTGTACGCGCTCGGCGTCGCCTGCCAGACGCTCGCGAAGCAGTGGGACGAGGTCGTCGAGCACGAGACCGTGCTGCTCGACCGTCTGCGCAAGGGTCTCGCCGCCGTCCCCGGTCTCACCGAGCTGAGCCTGTTCGACGCACCGGTCGACCGGGTGGGCACGCTCAGCTTCGTGCTCGACGGCTTCGAGCCCGGCTGGGTCGCCGCGGTGCTGTCGGCCGAGTACGGCATCGGCGTCCGTGACGGCGCGTTCTGCGCGCACATCGCCACCAAGCGCCTGATCGGCGAGGCGGGCGCAGCCGGTCAGCAGGCGCTGCGCGTGAGCCTCGGCCTCGGGACCACCGAAGAGCACGTCGACCGGTTGCTGCTCGCGCTCCGGCAGATCGTCGCCAGGGGAGCGCGCTGGACCTATGCCAAGGTCGACGGCCGCTGGGCGCCCCTCGACGACCCTCGTGAGCTGCCGGGCTTCCTGCGCTGAAGGGCTCTCGCTGGCTAAACTCGGCCCATGGGGGCTAGGTATTGGTTTCCGCTGGCGTTGCTCGGCTTCGCGCAGATCGCCATGGCCGCGCTGTCCGACGCCGGGGCGGGCTGGTTCGAGTCGACGCCGTTCGCCTACACCGACCAGACGTACGGGCACCTCAAGGCCTTCGTATCCAGTGAGGCTTACGAAGCGTCGCTGAACCTCTCGTTCGACCGCGGTGTGACCCGGTTCTGGCCATACCTCATGGCGGTCGTCTTCCTGGCGACCGTCGTCTGGTATGCGGTCAAGGCGCATCGCGCGGGCACGCCGTACCCGCTGCCGCGGACGCTGGGGATCGCGTTCGGCGGGCTGGTCGCCATCGCGGTGGCCGAGTTCGTCTCCTACTCCGGGTTCGGGTTGTCCGCCCATCTGCGTGACCCGGTGATCGTCACCGCCGGGCTGCTGGTGCTGGTCTGGCTGGAGCGCAGCGTGCTGCTCCTGGTGGTCACCGGGTTGTTCCTGCTCACGGCGTCGCTGTTCACGCCGGGTCTGGCCGGGCTGCTGATTCCGGCCGTCGTGGTGCTCGCGGGGGCGTTCGTGGCGCTCGCCGGCCGGGGCAGGCCGGGCCCGGCCAGCAGCTAGTGGACAATGGGCAGGTGAGCACCGAGCCCGAATCGCAGCCAGACACCGTTCCCGACGAGCAGCCGGAGGCTCCTCCGCTGCCGAAGCGGCGGATCGTGCTGGTCTTCGCGGTGGCCTTGGTCGCGTTCGCCGCGGATCTGATCAGCAAGATCGTCGTGGTGTCCACTTTGGAGGGCAAGGAACCGGTCAAGGTACTCGGCGGGCTGCTCTACTTCCAGCTCGTGCGGAACCCTGGCGCGGCGTTCTCGCTGGCCACGGGCATGACGTGGATCCTGGCCATCGTGGCGCTCGGCGTGGTCATCGCGATCGTCTGGCTCGCCAGGCGGCTGCGGTCGACCGGCTGGGCGATCGGGCTCGGGCTGGTGCTCGCCGGCGCCTTCGGGAACCTGGTCGACCGGATCTTCCGCGCCCCGTCGCCGTTCCAGGGCCACGTCGTCGACTTCATCTCGGCGTTCGCGCCGGACGGCCGCGGGTTCGCGGTGTTCAACGTCGCCGACTCGTGCATCTGCGTCGGCGGCGCACTCATCGTGCTGATGTCACTGCTCGGCAGGGACTACGACGGCACGTCCACAAAGGACAAGAAGAAGGAAACCAAGTGAGCGCGCGCATGCTGCCCATTCCCGACGGGCTCGACGGGATGAGGGTCGACGCCGGGCTCGCCAAGATGCTCGGCCTGTCCAGGACCGTCATCGCCGACCTCGCCGAAGCCGGTGAGGTGCTGCTCGACGGCCGGGTCGCGGGCAAGTCGGACAAGCTCGTGGCCGGTGGCCTGATCGAGGTCACCCTGCCGGACCCGCGGAACAAGCTCGAGGTCGTCGCCGAGCCCGTCGAGGGCATGGTGATCCTGCACGACGATGACGACATCGTGGTCATCTCGAAGCCGGTCGGCGTCGCCGTGCACCCCAGCCCCGGCTGGACCGGCCCGACCGTGATCGGTGGCCTCGCCGCCGCCGGCCTGCGGATCTCCACCTCCGGCGCCGAGGAGCGCCAGGGCGTGGTCCACCGGCTCGACGCGGGCACGACCGGTGTCATGGTCGTCGCGAAGAGCGAGCACGCGTACACCGTGCTCAAGCGTGCCTTCAAGGAGCGAACGGTCGACAAGGGCTATCACGCGGTCGTCCAGGGCCACCCGGACCCGACGCGCGGCACCATCGACGCGCCGATCGACCGGCACCCCAAGCACGACTACAAGTTCGCCGTGGTCCAGGGCGGACGCGAGAGCGTCACGCACTACGAGGTGGTCGAGGCGTTCCGCGCGGCCTCACTGGCCCAGATCAAGCTGGAGACCGGCCGTACGCACCAGATCCGCGTGCACTTCTCGGCGATGCGCCACCCCTGCGTCGGCGACCTCACCTACGGCGCGGACCCGGTGCTCGCGCGCAAGCTCGGCCTGACCAGGCAGTGGCTGCACGCCAAGACGCTCGCGTTCGCGCACCCGTCGGACGGCCGCTGGGTCGAGTTCGAGTCGGAGTACCCGGACGACCTGGCGAAGGCACTCAAGATCCTCCGCGACGAGAACTAGTCGTCGATCGACCAGGTCAGCGTGCGCTCGTCCGGCTCAGGCCGAGGGCTCCAGCGCACGCTGACCACCCTGGTCGCCTCCGGCAGCACGTAGACGGTGTGCCCGCCGAGGGTTTCACCCGGCGGCACGCCGATCTTGTGCGGCGGCCGTGAGGTCAGCGAGACAGGCGCCTTGCCGATGGTCTTGCCCTCGGCGGTGAGCAGTTCCAGGTAGTTGTCCGGGAGCGAAGCGAACGGGATGCCGCCGCGGTTGGTGATCTCGGTGTGCACCACCACCGCGCGTTCGCCGTCGTCGAGCCGGTAGCCCGCCGCGCTGAACAGGAAGTCGGCCGGGTCCTGGACCTCCAGCAGCTGGATGGTGAGCTGCTCGCCCTCCAGGCCCTGGGTCTCCATCACCTCGCCGATGCGGCCGCGCTTGCCGCTGCCGGGCTTCGGCGCGGACGACGGCTCGTCGCCGCGCGCCCACGACGCGCTCTGCGGCGGACCCCAGGTGCTCAGAACCGGGTCCGGTGGCGGCGGCGGGGTGAACTGCCGTGGCGGTGGCTGCTGCGGCGGCGCTTGCCGGGGCGGCGGTCCCTGGTAGCGCCCGGACGGGGTGCCCTGCACGTTGTACACGCCCGACGGCGTGCCTTGGACGTTGTACGGCCCCGACGGCGTCCCCTGCGCCGGCGGCCTGTTCTGCGGGATGCCCTGCTGGGCGCCGTAAACACCCGAAGGGGTGCCTTGCACGGGATGCTGGGGCGGCGCCTGCTGGTGGACTTGCTGCAGTGCCGCGCGCAGTCCGTTCGGGTCGCTTTCGACACCGACGAGCAGCGGCAAACCACTGCCGGACAACGCCACCAGCCGGTACGCGACCTCGCGAGGGTCCATCCCGACCTTCGCGGCGAGTTCGTGCACGGCCGCCTTGCCCGTCTCCGCCAGCGCGGCGAGGATTCGGGCATCCTGAGGATCGGTCACAGCCACTCGCCGAACGCTACCGCACGGTTAGGGTGGCCCTCATGAGTGATGTCGCGGCGCTCGCCGATGAGTTCGTGGAAGCCTTGTTCGATCAGAGTCCACTCTGGCCTGCCCTGCTGGGGATGCCGTCCACGCGCCAGGGACTCGGCGAGGTCAGCGCCGAAGCCGATCAGGCGTTCCGCGCGACGCTCGTGTCGTTCATCGACCGGGCGAAGGCACTCGAGCCGTCGGTCACCCGCGAGGTGCTGATCGCGCAGGCCGAGGGCAAGATCCAGCAGATCGACGCGCGCGTCGACGAGTTCACCATCAGCGACATCTTCATCTCGCCCGCTTCGGGGCTGCTCGCCACGCTGCCGATGGTCGCGGTCGGCGACGCCGAGCAGGCCGAGGCCCAGCTCGCCAGGCTCGCCGCCATCCCCAAGTACCTCGACCAGGTCGCGCGGCGGCACCGCGAGGGCGTCGCCGACGGGCTCGTGCCGGTCGCCCACCTCGTCGAAGCCGCGATCAAGCACCTCGACCGGTACCTGGCCGAGCCGGACTCCGACCCGCTGCTGCGCCAGCCGGCGCCCGACGAGGACTTCGCCAACCGCCGCGCCGACCTGCTCGCGAACGTCGTGCGGCCCGCGTTCGCCGCGTACCGCGAGGTGCTCGCCACCGAGATCGCCCAGCACGGGCGCCCCGCAGACAAGCCGGGCGTCTGCTGGCTGCCCGACGGCGAGCGGATCTACGCGCTGCTCGCGTCGCACCACACGACCACCGACCGCAAGCCGCAGGAGCTGCACGACACCGGGCTCGCCCTGATCGCGAAACTGAACGAGGAGTACCGCGAGCTGGGCCGGCGGGTGTTCGGCACCGACAAGCTGCCCGAGATCTTCGAGCGGCTGCGCGACGATCCGGCGCTGAGGTGGAGCAGCGGCGAAGAGATGCTGGAGAGCGCGCGCTCGGCGATCGGCCGCGCGGAAGCCGAGGCTCCGAACTGGTTCGGCCGCATCCCGCCGCAGCCGTGGGTCGTCGAGCCCGTTCCGGCGGAGGCGGCGCCCGGCGCGCCCGCGGCGTACTACATGTGGCCGTCGCAGGACGGTTCCCGGCCTGGCACCTTCTTCACGAACACCTACAACGCCACCGAGCGGCAGCGGCACACGGCCGAAGCGACCGCGTACCACGAGGCCATCCCCGGTCACCACTTCCAGCTGAGCACCGCGATGGGCCTCGACGAGCTGCCGCTGCTGCGCAGGCTCGGCGACTTCAACGCCTACATCGAAGGCTGGGGCCTCTACAGCGAGCGCCTCGCGTTCGAAATGGGTCTTTATTCGGATGACGTCGCGCTGCTCGGCATGCTCACCTTGGACTCGATGCGCGCGGGGAGGCTGGTCGTGGACACGGGGCTGCACGCGCTCGGCTGGAGCCGCCAGGAGGCGATCGACTACCTGGTCGCGAACACGCCGATGGCCAAGGGTGAGATCGAAGCCGAGATCGACCGCTACATCGCCTACCCGGGCCAGGCGTTGTCGTACATGGTCGGCCGCCTCGAGATCCAGCGCGTCAGAGCCGAGGCCGAAGCGGTCTTGGGGGAACGATTCGACATCAAGGCGTTCCACGACCTGGTGCTCGGCGGCGGTGCGCTGCCGCTCTCGGTGCTGGACGCCGTCGTCACGGAATGGGCCAACGCATGATCAACGACCTCGCCGACGAGTTCACCGACATCCGATTCACCGCGGATCCGCTGTGGCGGTCCATCCTGGGCCTGCCCGGTGACGAGGACAAGCTGCCCGATGTGAGCGTCGAGGGGGAGCGGCGCACCCGCGCGGCGCTCACGGACCTCATCGCCCGCACCGAGGCGGTCGATCCCGCCACGCTGCCCGCGACCGACGCGGTCACCCGCGAGGTCATCCTCCAGCAGGCGCAGAGCATGATCGACCTGTACGACTCGCGGGTGCACGACTTCTCGGTGAGTGACGCGTTCGCCGCGCCGGTGCAGTTCCTGCTGCTGGTCATGCCGAGTCTTTCGCTGAACAGCGAAGAAAAAGCCCGAGGCTATCTGGCCAGGCTCGCCGCCATCGCGTCCTATGTGGACATCTTGATCGAGCGGCAGCGCGCCGCGCTCGACGATCACCTGGCGCCGGCGAAGTTCCTGGTCGAGATCGGCATCGAGTACTTCGACCGCTACCTGGCCGACCCGGCCAAGGATCAGCTGCGGATCGAACCCTCGATCGAGGTCGACGGGTTCATCGAGGAGCGTGACCGGCTGCTCGCCGAGGTCGTGCACCCCGCTTTCGCGCGGTACCGCGACTTCCTGGCCGTCGGCGTGCTGGCGCGCGCCGTGCCGGACGACGAGCCGGGCCTGTGCTGGCTGCCTGGCGGCGCGGAGAAGTACGCCAAGCTCATCCGGGTGCACACCACGACGTCCTCGTCGGCGCAAGAGTTGCACGACCTCGGGCTGAGCGTGATCTCCGGGCTGGAGGCCGAATACCGCGAGCTGGGCAAGCGCGTGTTCGACACCGAGGACCTCGCGGAGATCTTCGAGCGGCTGCGCACCGATCCGGCGCTGCGCTGGAACTCCGGCGAGGAACTGCTCGACGCCGCGCGCGAGGCCATCACGCGTGCCGAAGCCGTCGCGCCGCAGTGGTTCAACTCGGTGCCGGAGAAGCGCTGCCAGGTCGCCCCCGTGCCCGTGTCGGATGCCGAGAGCGGCACGATCGCGTACTACCTGGAGCCCGCGCTCGACGGTTCGCGCGAAGGCGTCTACTACGCGAACACCTTCGGAGCGCAGGAGCGGCCACGGCACACCGCCGAGGCCATCGCGTTCCACGAAGCCGTCCCGGGGCACCATTTCCAGATCGTCACCGCGCAAGGCCTGACGAATCTGCCGTTCCTGCGCCGCAACGCCGACATCAACGCCTACGCCGAGGGCTGGGGGCTCTACGCGGAGCGTCTCGCCGACGAGATGGGCCTGTACTCCGGCGATCTGGCCAAGCTCGGCATGCTCACCCAGGATTCGATGCGCGCCGGCAGGCTGGTGGTCGACACCGGCATGCACGCGCTCGGCTGGAGCCGCCGCCAGGCGGTGGACTTCCTGCGTGAGAACACGCCGATGGCGCAGCTGGAGATCGAGAAGGAGATCGACCGGTACGCGGGCAATCCCGCGCAGGCGTTGTCGTACATGGTGGGCCGGCTGGAGATCCAGCGCATCCGCGCCGAGGCCGAGAAGACGCTCGGCGACCGGTTCGACATCAAGGCGTTCCACGATGTCGTGCTCGGCAACGGGGCACTGCCGATGTCGGTGCTGGACGGCGTGGTCAAGGCCTGGGCTTCGGCATGATCGATGCGCTCGCCGACGAGCTCATCGAGATCCGGTTCGCCGCCGATCCGATCTGGCCGTCGCTGCTCGGGCTGCCCGCCGACCACGGCAAGCTGCCCGATCCGACGGCGGAGGGGGAGCGGCGTACACGTCTCGCGCTCGCCGGCGTCGTCGCGCGTGCCGAAGCTGTCGACCGCTCCGGTTTGTCCACTGTGGACGCGGTGACCCGCGATGTCATCATCCAGCAGGCGAAGAGCATGCTCGACGTGCTGGACTCGCGGCTGCCGGACTACACGGTGAGCGACGCGTTCAGCGCGCCGGTGCAGCGGCTGCTGCTCTTGATGCCGAGCCTGATCTTGTCCGACGACGAGAAGTCCCGTGGCTTCCTGGCCAGGCTGGTCGCCATACCGTCCTATGTGGATGGTGTGATCGAGCGGCAGCGCGCGGCGCTCGAGGAGGGTTTCGCGCCCGCGGGGTTCCTGGTCGACATGGGCGTCGACTTCTTCGAGCGTTATCTCGCTTCGCCGGAGACCGATCCGTTGCGGGTCGAGTCGGAGCTGGACGGTTTCGTTTCCGAGCGCGACCGGCTGCTCGCCGAAGTCGTTCGTCCGGCTTTCCTGCGGTACAAGGACTTCCTGGCACTCGAAATGAAGCCGCGGGCCAGGCCGGACACTCAGCCCGGGCTGTGCTGGAAGCCGGGTGGTGCCGAGAAGTACGCGAAGCTCATCCAGGTGCACACCACGGTCTCGATGACCGCCGAGGAGTTGCACGAGCTGGGGTTGAGTGTTCTGGCCGGGCTGGCGACCGAGTATCGGGAGCTGGGCGAACGCGTCTTCGGTGTCGATGATCTCGCGGAGATCTTCGAGCGGCTGCGTACCGATCCGGCGTTGCGGTGGAACTCCGGGGAGGAACTGCTGGAGTCCGCTCGCGCGGCCATCTCGCGCGCGGAAACCGTCGCGCCGCGCTGGTTCAACTCGGTTCCTCCGACGAAGTGCCTGGTCGACGCGATCCCGGCGGCACAGGCCGACGGCGGCACGATGGGCTACTACCTGGAACGCGCGCTCGACGGCTCGCGCGAGGGCACGTACTTCGCGAACACCTTCGACGCGCACGAACGGCCACGTCACGTTTCCGAGGCCATCGCGTTCCACGAAGCCGTTCCAGGGCACCATTTCCAGATCGAACTCGCCCAGGAGCTGACCGAGCTGCCGCTGCTGCGCCGTATGGCCGAGGTCAACTCCTACTCCGAGGGCTGGGGACTCTACGCGGAGCGTCTCGCCGACGAGATGGGGCTGTATTCCGGGGACGTGGCCAAGTTCGGCATGTTGCTCCAGGACTCGCTGCGCGCGGGCAGGCTGGTGGTCGACACCGGCATGCACGCGCTCGGCTGGAGCCGCGCACAGGCGGTGGGGTTCTTGCGGGTCAACACCCCGATGACCCCGCTGGAGATCGAAGCCGAGATCGACCGGTACGCGGGCTGGCCGGCGCAGGCGTTGTCGTACATGGTGGGGCGGCTGGAGATCCAGCGCATGCGTACCGAGGCCGAGAAGGCGCTCGGGGACCGATTCGACATCAAGGCGTTCCACGACGTCGTGCTCGGCAGCGGGGTGCTTCCGCTGCCGGTGCTCGCGAAGCTCGTCGAAGATTGGGTGGCGGCACAGTGACCTGGTTGGATCTGCCGGAGGACACCGCCTTCGGCCTCGCGAATCTGCCCTACGGCGTGTTCTCCCGGCAGGGGCAGGAGCCTCGCGTCGGCGTCGCGGTCGGCTCGTCCGTGCTGGACGTCGGCACGCTGGCCGAGGCCGCCGGCGCCGCGTTCGCTCCGGTGCTGTGGGGACCGTCGCTGAACCCGTTCCTCGCGGCGGGCCGCGAAACCTGGTCGCTGGTCAGGGAAAAGATCACCGAGTGGCTCACGGACGCGGCCCATCGCGAACTCGTCACGCCGCACCTGGTGCCGTTGGCCGAGGTGCGACTGCATCTGCCGTTCGAGGTCGCGGACTACGTCGACTTCTATTCGAGTGAGCATCACGCGATCAACGCGGGCAAGATCTTCCGGCTCGCCGACACCGTCACCGACGCGCTGACGCCGAACTGGAAGCACCTGCCGATCGGCTATCACGGGCGCGCCGGGACCGTCGTCGTCTCCGGCACGCCGGTCGTGCGGCCGAGCGGGCAGCGCAAGCCCCGCAACGAAGAAGCGCCGACCTACGGCCCGTCGCTGCGGCTCGACATCGAGGCCGAGGTCGGTTTCGTCGTCGGCACCCCGTCGAAGCTCGGCGAGCAGGTCGGCGTCGGCGCGTTCGAGGACCACGTCTTCGGGGTGTGCCTGGTCAACGACTGGTCCGCGCGTGACATCCAGGCGTGGGAGTACCAGCCGCTCGGCCCGTTCCTCGGCAAGTCGTTCGCGACGTCCGTCTCACCGTGGATCGTGCCGCTCGAAGCGCTCCAGCACGCGCGTGTCGCGTCCCCGCCGCAGGATCCCGAGCCGCTGCCGTACCTGCGGGGCGACACCCATTGGGGGTTGGACCTCGGCATGGAGATCCGGCTGAACGGGCACGTCGTCTCGCGGCCGCCGTTCGCGACGCAGTACTGGACGGCGCCGCAGCAGCTGGCGCACCTGACGGTCAACGGCGCGAGCCTGCGCACCGGCGACCTGTACGCGTCCGGCACCGTCAGCGGGCCGGAGAAGGACCAGCGCGGCTCGTTCCTGGAGCTCAGCTGGGGCGGGCGTGAGCCGTTCGACTTGCCAGATGGCTCACAGCGGACTTTCCTCGAAGACGGCGACGAGGTGATCATTACCGCGACCGCACCGGGCCCCGACGGCGCCAGGATCGGTTTCGGCGAGGTGGCGGGGCGCGTGTTCCCGGCCGTGACGGAGGAGAAGTAATGCGGATCGGTACCGCGATCAACTACTCGGGCGGGTTCGCCGAGAGCGTCGAGGACATCGTCGAGCTGGAGAAGGCCGGGCTCGACATCGTGTTCGTTCCCGAGGCCTACTCGTTCGACGCGGTCAGCCAGCTCGGGTATCTGGCGGCGAAGACGTCCACCGTCGAACTCGCCTCCGGCATCTTCCAGATCTACACCCGCACGCCGACGCTGACCGCGATGACCGCGGCCGGGCTCGACTTCGTGTCGAACGGGCGCTTCACGCTCGGGCTCGGCGCGTCCGGCCCGCAGGTGATCGAGGGCTTCCACGGCGTGAAGTACGACGCGCCGCTGGGCCGCACCCGCGAGCTGATCGACATCTGCCGTCAGGTGTGGCGCCGCGAGAAGGTCGTCCACGACGGCAAGTACTACAAGATCCCGCTGCCCGCCGAGGAGGGCACAGGGCTTGGTAAGCCGCTGAAGCTGATCAACCACCCGGTGCGTCAGCGGATCCCGATCCTGCTCGCCGCGCTCGGCCCGAAGAACGTCGCGCTGACCGCTGAGGTCGCCGAGGGCTGGGAGCCGATCTTCTTCCACCCCGAGAAGGCGGCCGGCGTCTGGGGCGCCTCACTCGCCGAGGGCAAGGCGAAGCGCGATCCGGCGCTGGGCGAACTCGACACCGTCGTCGGCACGGCGCTCGCGATCGGCGACGAAGTTGACGGACTACTAGATCATCTTCGCCCGTATTTGGCGCTCTACATCGGCGGCATGGGCGCGCGCGGCAAGAACTTCTACAACACCCTCGCCTGCCAGTACGGCTACGAAGCCGAGGCGAAGGAAATCCAGGACCTGTACCTGGACGGCAAGAAGGACGAGGCCGCCGCTGCCGTGCCGCTCGAACTGCTGCGCGCGATCTCGCTCGTCGGGCCCGCCGGGTACGTGAAGGAGCGGATCGCCGCGTTCCGTGAGGCCGGCGCGACCACGCTGGTGGTGAACCCGCTGCAGCCGGGTCGTGAGGCCCGTGTCGACGCGGTGAGCCGCTTGCGTGAGCTGCTCTAACTCGTGTGGGTCAGCTTCGCGCTGACCACGACCAGCGGCGAGTAGTCGCCGTGCAGGTCGAAGTCGTCGGGGGAGGTCGTCAGCCGCAGTTCCGGGCCGGCGGTCTCCTTCGGCGGCTCGGACGGGCCGGTGGTCACCCGGTACGCGGTGAACACCGCGCGCCTGCCGTCTTCGCGGTACACCGTGATCGTGTCGCCTGTCTTGAGCTCTTTCAGCCGCTTGAACGGCCCCACCTCGTAGCCATAGCCGGAATGCCCGGTGACGACGGCGGTACCCGGCTCGCCCGGTGTCGGCGACGAGGCCGTCCAGCCCAGTGAGCCGACCGTGCCGGGTACTTCCTGCTTCCCGCCCGGCGTCACCCGCAGCGCGAAAACCGCCTGGTTGAGCACCCCGATCGCCGGGATGTCGATCGCCAGCGGCCGCGATTCGGCCAGCGCGAGCCCGCTGCCCGACGCGACGGGGCTGTCCGTGGGCGAAGTCACCAAGTCGATACAGGCGAGCACGCCGCCAAGCGCGACCGTCACGGCCAAGGCGGTCGCGAACAGGCTCCCGAGACCGCATTTCCTTCTGGATTCACTCACTCGCACCCGCTTCACCCGCATGTCGTACACCGGCCAAATCGTCACGGGACGGGCGTTCCGTTACCGTATTCCCTGGTGCGGCCACGGACCTCACCCGTTCGGGTTACCGGATCGTGATCTGAACCGGATAGTTGTGGGTACCCGTTGAGAGTGTCGTTGACGACTCTCCGTGGTTGGCTGCTACTGGGGGTTACGGGCTAGAAAAGAGGTGCTCGAATGCGGCGTGGTGTCGCTGAGGTGGTGGGAGTGCTGGACGTCGGATCGTTCAGCGCCCGGCTTGTGGTGCTCCCGAGGGGAGGCTCACCGCTGGAGCCGGTGCTGACCCACCAGACGCGGCTACGCCTCGACCGCGACCTCGACGCCGAAGGCAGACTCAGACCAAGAGGGATCGCGGCCATCTCCGCCGCCGTCTGCGCCGCGGCCAAGGTCGCGGAGAAGAACGGCGTCCCCGAGGTGTACTCCTTCGCCACCTCGTCCATCCGCGACGCGGTCAACGCCGAAGAAGTGGTGGCCTCGGTAGCCAAGGATACCGGTGTCCGCCTCCGTTTCCTGTCCGGCAGAAGGGAAGCCGAGCTCACCTACGTCGCGGCCCGCCGCTGGTACGGCGCCTGCTCAGGCCCCTTGCTCGTCTTGGACATCGGCGGCGGAACCGTCGAACTCGCCGCGGGACAAGGAGAGCAGGCTTCCTTCGCCCGTTCGCTCCCGCTCGGCGCCCGCTCGATGACCCGTGATTGGCTGCCGCACGAGATCGCCACTCCCAAGCGCATCGCCGCCCTGCGCGAGCATGCCCTGACCGAGGTGCGCGCGGCGCTGGATGACGTGTCTTTGAAGGAATACCGGGCAGTCGGCTGCTCGAAGGTGCTGAATCAGCTTGCTCGGCTCGCCGGTGCTCGACCCGGTCGGGGCCAGGAGCTGGCTTTGGACGACCTCCGCAAGTGGATTCCGCGTCTCGCGGTGCTTCCGCCTGCTCGTCGCGCTGAACTTCCTGGCATTACAAGGCAACGTGCGCATCAGGCGCTGGCCGGCGCGATCATCGCCGAGGTTTTGCTGACGGTTTCGGCGGGCCGGATCTCGGTGTGCCCGTGGTCCACCCGTGAAGGCTTGTTATTGGGCATGCTGGACGGGGTACGTCCGGAACGGCTGGGAAAGCTCCAAGCTGCCTAAGGTGGTTGTCATGCGCGAACACGAGACTCGTAAGCAGGACGAAGACGAAGAGCTGCCCCCGTTGCGCACGCCGCCGTTGAATACCGAGGTCCCCTCGGTGCCGAACCGCGACGTCGGCACCGGCGGTACCAAGGAGGTCGACGACCCGCCCAACACCGACGACGGAGTCCTGCCCCCGTCCTAGCCGCCTGCTGTTCTAGCCGCCTGCTGGCCTAGTTGCCTGCTGGTCAGGCGGGCCGGTCGGCACGCGGATCCTCGGGCCGATCTAGCAGCGCTACTCGATCTAGCGCTGCTACTCCACCTAGCGTCGCTAGGTCACCTAGCAGCGCTAGACAGGCGACGACCTGGACTGCTTGCTCACCTAGCAGCGCTAGGTGGCAGACGACCTAGCGCTGCTCGCTCACCTAGCACTGCTAGTCGGCCCAGCACTACTCGTTGACCTAGCAGCGTTACGTTCTGTGGAGCGAGTGGGCAAGGGCGACAGCCGCAAGCTCGGATGAGCGAGTGGAACCTTTACTGCGTTAGATGCAGCAGAGTTTCCACTCGCCCACCTCGCATGTTTCGCGCCGAGCAGCGCTAGCCCGCCGAGCAGCGCTAGCCCGCCGAGCAGCGCAAGTCCGCCGAGCAACGCTAGCCCCAAGCAGTGCGAGTTTGCCGAGCGGCGCTAGCTCCCCCCGAGCGGTTCCAGCTCGCCGAGTAGATGTAGCCCGCCGAGCGGATCTAGCATTGCCAGCAGGTCTGGCTGGCCTAGCGGCGCTCGGTGAACTAGCGCAGCTAGACCGCCTAGCAGCGCTAGAAGCAGTAGCGTCGCTAGGCGGGCCAGCAGTGAAACGGGCTAGCAGTGAAAACCCGTCAGTGCCGCAAGGGCGCTCGCCCGAACGGCTGCAGCGGCGGATCGCCGGGCTTGATCTTCGGGATCGGCATGCTGACCGGCTCGGCGGCGAGCAGGAATTTCTCGCCGTGGTGAGTGAGTTCGAGCGGTTCGCCATCCATGAGCAGATAAATCGCGTGCCCGTCGTGGATCTCAACAGAGAACCGGGTCTCGCGAAAGCAGACCCGGAAAGCGATCCTGGCTAGCTGGGCAGGCAGGCGCGGCGAGAATGTCAGGCCGCCGCCGTGGTCCCGCAGCCCGCCGAAACCCGCCACGACACCCAGCCAAGCTCCCGCCAGCGAAGCCATGTGCAAGCCATTGCGCACGTTGTTGTGCACGTCGTGAAGATCGGTCAGCGCCGCTTCGGCGAGGTACTGGAACGCCAGCGAGAGATGCCCGGTCTCCGCCGCGAGCACGGCCTGCGTGCCCGCCGACAGCGAGGAGTCTCGCACCGTTCTTGCCTCGTAGTAAGCGAAGTCGCGTGCTTTCTCGTCTGCGGTGAACGAATCGCCGCACATGTGCAGTGCGAGCACGAGATCCGCCTGCTTGACGACCTGCTTGCGGTACAAGTCGAAATACGGATAGTGCAGCAGCAGCGGGTAATGCTCGGGCGGCGTGGCGGCGAAGTCCCAGTCCGCGTGGCGGGTGAATCCCTCGGATTGGGGGTGCACTCCGAGTGCCTTGTCGTACGGGATGACCATCTCGTCGGCCGCGGCACGCCACATGCCGATCTCCTCGCCGTCGACCGCGAAATGCGCGGCCACTTCGGGATGCCGCTCGCAGGCCGCCGCAGCGGCGCGTAGATTCCGTTGGGCCATCAGGTTTGTGTAGACGTTGTTGTCGGCGACCGCGGAGTACTCGTCGGGGCCGGTCACGCCGTCGATGCGGAACCCGCCGTGCCGGTCGTGGTGTCCGAGCGAGAGCCACAGTCGTGCGGTCTCGAGCAGGAGTTCGGTGGCGTAGTGGCGATCGAAGTCCTCGTCGCCGGTCGCGTTGAGGTACCGGGTGACCGCGTCCGCGATATCGGCGCTGACATGGAAGGCCGCCGTGCCCGCAGGCCAGTATGCCGAGCATTCGGCGCCGTCGATGGTCCGCCACGGGAATGCGGCGCCCCTGAGCCCGAGCTGGACCGCGCGCTCGCGCGCCTTGTCCAATGTGGAGTGACGCCAGCGCAGCGCGTCGCGCACGGCGTCCGGCATCGTGTACGTCAGGACCGGGAGCACGAAGGATTCGGTGTCCCAGAAGGCATGGCCGTCGTAGCCGGGCCCGGTGAGACCCTTGCCGGGAATCGCCCGGCTTTCCCCGCGTGCCCCGGCCTGCAGCAGGTGGAACAACGCGAACCGCACCGCCTGCTGGAGCTGCTGGTCGCCGTCGATCTGGATGTCCGCGGTGGCCCAGAAGTCGTCGAGGAACTTCTTCTGCTCGGCGAGCAGGCCTTTCCAACCGGTCTGGCGTGCGCCGGCCAGCGCGGCTTCGACTTGCGCGCGGACCGCGGGGATGGACCGCGTCCCCGACCAGCCGTACGCGATGAACTTGGTGATGGTGAACTTCTCGCCCTTGGGCACATCGGCGGCGACGGTGAGCCTGGCGAGGTCCTCCTCGGCCTCGATCCTGACCCGCAGCCCGTTGCCGACGTCGAGTTTGTGGTCCATCGCCGCGGCCATCCGCAGCCCAGAGACGCGCGTTCGGTGCACGAGCACGGCGTGATAGTCCTTGGCGGCGGCCAATTCCGCCACCAGCGGCGACTCCAGTGCGGCCGCGACACGTGGGTCCTTCGTGTCGGACTCGATCGGCTCGTTGGCGAGCAGGTCCGATTGGGCGACGAGCTGGAGTTCGTCGTCGAGCGGCTCGACCTCGTACTTGATCGCCGCCACCGCGCGCTGGGTGAACGAAACGAGCCGCTGCGTGCGGACTCGGACCCGCCTGCCGGTGGGGGAGGCCCACACGGTCGAGCGGGTGAGTATGCCGGTGCGGAAGTCCAGCACACGGTCGTGTTCGATGGCCTCGCCGTAGCGCATGTCGAGCGGCTCGTCCTCGACCAGCAACCGGATGATCTTGCCGTCGGTCACGTTGACCACGGTCTGGCCTGCCTCGGGGTAGCCGTAGCCGCCCTCGGCGTATGGCAGCGCATGCTCCTCGTAGAAGCCGTTCAGGTAGGTGCCGGGCAGCCCACGAGGTTCGGCCTCCTCGAGCGTGCCGCGCAGCCCGATGTGGCCGTTGGACAGCGCGAACGTGGACTCCGTGCGCTGCAGCGCGTCAACGTCGAGTCCACGCCAGCGTAGTTCCCACGGCGAGATCTCGTAGCCGTGTTCCTCGGTCACACTTCCTCCAGCAGTTCGGCCAGATCGTCGACCACCACGTCGGCGCCGTGTTCCTTCAGTTCCTCGGCCTGGTTCGCCCGGTTCACCCCGACGACGTATCCGAAGTCACCTGCTCGGCCGGCTTGGACCCCGGCGAGAGCGTCCTCGAACACGGCAGCGTGCTGCGCCTCGACGCCAAGAACTTTCGCACCCGCGAGGAACGAGTCGGGTGCAGGTTTGCCGCGCAGGTTCTGCTCGCGCAGCGTGTTGCCGTCGATCCTGGCTTGGACGAACGGCGTCAGCCCGGCGGCTTCGAGTACCTTCGCACCATTGGCCGATGACGTGACGACGCCGATCTTGAGGCCGTTGTCCCGCGCCGCTTCGAGGTAGCGCCGCGAGCCTTCGTAGGGGGCGACGCCACGGTCCTCGATGATGCGGAGCACGAGTTCGTTCTTGCGGTTGCCGAGGCCGTTGACGGTCTTGGCGTCAGGTCCGTCGTCAGGCCCGCCTTCGGGCAGTTCGATCTTCCGCGCGGCGAGGAATGAGCGGACGCCGTCGGCGCGTGGCTTCCCGTCCACGTAGGCGGCGTAGTCGTGGTCGGTGAACGGCTCGTCCGGTATGCCGTGTTTCACCAGGAACTCGTCGAAGGTCTGCTTCCACGCTTCCTTGTGCAAGGCGGCCGTTCCGGTCAGTACCCCGTCGAGGTCGAACAGCAGTGCGGAAACGGTCTCGGGAAGTCCTAGCATGCTTCGACGCTACCGGCTCCCGGCGACTTACACTGATCACGTGAGTCCGGTCCGGCTTGCGGTGCGGGTCTCCGGCGTGGTGCAAGGGGTCGGCTACCGGCCGTTCGTGCACGCCCTGGCGACTCGGCTCGGCCTCGCCGGGCACGTCGGGAACGACGCGTCCGGCGTCTTCATCGAGGTCGAAGGCGCTCACGAGACCGTCGATGTCTTCGTGGCCGGTTTACGCGCGGAGGCGCCGCCGCTCGCGGTCGTGGAATCGGTGCGGTCGGTTTCGCTCGCTGCCGAAGGCTCGTCCGGGTTCCGGATCGTGGCGAGCCCGGCAGGCGGTTCGGCCAACACGCTCATCTCGGCTGACAGCACCACCTGCGCCGAGTGTCTCCGTGAGCTGTGGGACCCAGCCGACCGTCGCTACCGCTACCCGTTCATCAACTGCACCCACTGCGGCCCGCGCTTCACGATCGTTCGAGGTGTGCCGTACGACCGTCCGCTCACCACTATGGCGGGCTTCGCCCTGTGTACGGAGTGCGCGACGGAGTACGCCGACCCGGCAGACCGGCGTTTCCACGCCCAGCCGGTCTGCTGTCCCGTGTGCGGACCACGCCTGTTTCTCGACGGTGTCCCGGACCTGGACGGTGCCCCGGACCCGCTGGCGTCCACTGTGGAGTTGCTGGCCGCCGGACAGGTGGTCGCCGTCAAGGGGCTCGGTGGCTACCACCTGGCGGTCGACGCGGGTAGTGACGACGCCGCGGCCCTGTTGCGCTCTCGAAAGCACCGCGAAGACAAACCGTTCGCCATCATGGTCCCGGACCTGGCCGCGGCCCGTACGTTGTGCGCGGTGGACGACTTGGCGGCGTCGATGCTGACCAGCCGCCGTCGCCCGATCGTGCTACTCCCGCGCCTGGCCGATGCCGCGGTCGCGCCCGCCGTGTCGCCTGGCAACCGCCGTCTCGGCCTGATGCTGCCGTACACGCCACTGCATCATCTGCTGCTCGCCGATCTCGGCCGCCCGATGGTGCTGACAAGCGCCAACATCTCTGACGAGCCGATCGTCTACCGCGATGACGAGGTGGGGCGTTTGTCCGGGATAGCGGACGCGGTCCTCAGCCATGATCGAGCGATCCACATGCGCACCGACGACTCGGTGGTCCGCCCGTTCCGCGGCAGGGAGCAGGTGCAACGCCGTTCGCGTGGCTACGTACCGGAACCGCTCAGCGTGCCGTTCTCCGGACAGGTGCTGGCATGCGGCGCCGAGCTGAAGAACACCTTCTGCCTGGCCAAGGGCGGGCACGCCTTCCTGTCCCATCACATCGGGGACCTGGAGAACTACGAGACCTTGCGATCCTTTGTAGACGGAATTGATCACTTCGGACGCCTGTTCGACATCCACCCCGAGGTGGTCGCCCACGATCTGCATCCGGAGTACCTGTCGACCAAATACGCGCTCGACCTCCCGGACGTCGAACTGGTGAGCGTGCAGCACCATCACGCGCACATCGCGTCGTGCCTGGCCGACAACGGCTTCGACGGCCCCGTGCTCGGCGTCGCCTTCGACGGCACCGGCTACGGCCCGGACGGCACCATCTGGGGCGGCGAGTTCCTGCTCGCCGACTACTTCGGCTACTCGCGCCTGGGCCACCTTGAGCCAGTGCCGATGCCAGGTGGTGCGGCGGCGATCCGCTCGCCGTGGCGAATGGGCTTGGCGTACCTGGGTTCCGACGCGCCCGACGCGCTTGTTTCGCGGCATGTGACCTGGTCCGCGGTGTCCTCGATGGCCCGCGCGGGCGTCAATTCACCTCTGACTTCCAGCGCTGGCCGCTTGTTCGATGCAGTCGCCTCGGTCGCGGGCCTGCGCGACGTGATCAACTATGAGGGGCAGGCCGCAATCGAGCTGGAGCAGATCGCGGACATCGAGGAACCGGGTGCCTATCCGGTTCGTGTGGTGGAGGGCGAGCAGGTTCGGGTGTTCGGTGTCGACCTGGTCCGGGCGGCTGCTTCGGATTTGTCGGGTGCCGGTGTGGTATCGGCGCGATTCCATCGGGGCTTGGCGAACGCGGTGATCCAGGTGTGCTCACTGCTCCGGGACCGCACTTCGGTCGGCGTGGTGGCTTTGTCGGGCGGGGTCTTCCAGAACTGCCTTTTCTCGGATCTCGTCGTGACAGGATTGGAGTCCTCGGGTTTCACGGTGTTGACGCATTCGCGTGTGCCGACGAACGACGGCGGTGTTTCGCTGGGGCAAGCCGTGATCGCCGGGGTTACGCGGTGCGGGCGGCAAGGCCTTGACTAGTAGGCGGTAGTCGCTCTCGTGGTGGCGCCGCGTTGGTGGGCGACAGGAGTTCTGTTGCCCACCAACGTGATCGGTGCTAGGTGGAGGCATAGGCGTCGTGAGCGGTGTTGCGCCGGGGTGTGCGCAAGGGATCGAGGTAAGCCGGAGGTATGAAGATGGGCCTGCCGTCGTCGTCCATCTGTATCTCCCATGGCGAGTTGTGGATCAGCCGGTGATGATGGGCGCAGAGCAGGCACAAGTTGTGGAGCTTGGTTTCGCCGTTGTTGAGCCAGTGGACGAGATAGTGGGCGTCACAGTCGCGCGGTGTGCGTCGGCACCCCGGGAACGCGCATCCCTTGTCCCGCAAGGCTAACGCTCGCCGTTGACCGGGGCTGGCGTAGCGTTGCAACCTCGACAGGTCCAGTGGGACATCCTGGCCGGAGAGAATGCCGACGTAGGCATCGGCTTCGCAGCACGCCCGACGTGCGTCCCGCGCGGAGATCTGCTGTCCGCCTTCCAAGGTTACGAACCCTGACTCGGCGAGAAGTTCCGGGATGGTGGTGGTGAGGGTGAGCTGGAGTGGGATTCCGGCTTGGTCGGGCTGGTCGGGGTCGCCGGTCGCGCGGGCGAGGATCTCCGCCCAGGCGTCACCGAGTTTTTCCTCCCGACTGCGTGTATCGGTCTCGTCGTCGCAGACGAGCGGGGTGTGTTCGGTGGTGTAGAGCCCGGCTTGGGCGGCCGCGACGCCGGTGAGGGTCAGCTTCCATTCCACGCGCCCATCGGGCCGCGTTCTGCTGCGGGCCTCGTTGCCGAGTTCGCGGACGGGTGAGGAGTTCGGCTCTGGCCCGTCCGGGTTCGCCTGGGTGAGCATGGCGGCGGCCTTTTTGGCGAGATCGGGCGGGGCGACCTCGCGGGCGAGGTCGCCGAGGAGTTTCTCCCCGGATTCGCGATCCGCCGCGGAAACGGTGGCAGGCATCTTCTTCAGCGTGGTGACGATGATGTCGATGTGGTTGTCGCTGATCGCGCCTTCACTAGCGGCGGCACTGGCGGTCGGCGCAGCGGCGGGAGCGTTGGATCCATCGGGGCCGCGGGTGGGGTTGAGGGCTCGGGCGCGTCTGACGCGTTGATTCGCTTCTGATCGAGAGATGGTCAGCAAGTGCATCAAAAAACTGGCGGTGGTGTGGTACCCGAAGAGGGCTTTCACACCACGGGTCTCGATCTCGGCGATCAACGCACCGGCACGCGCCTCCGCGACGCGGGAGATACGGATCTCCTCGCGCAGGGCGTCGGCAAGCTCGGACGGGGCTAGGTGCCACGTCTCAGGAGCATCGGTGGTGGTCATGACTCCACTTTACCTGCGAATAGAACACGTGTTCGCGCACTATTGGGTGGACTGAATGCCACGGACAGCGATCGGCGAAACGCGTTTAAAGCGTTCTAGGCAGCGTTAAAGCGTCACCTGATTCGGGGATCGCGGTCGAGAATTCGGATGCGGAGCGTGGGGTCGGTCGTGAAGGCTGTACGGGTGGACGAGCCTGAGGATCACGCAGTTGCGACAAGGCGAGCAGGCGTCGGAGGAGAGTGGCTTCTTGTGATTCAAACCGTGCATACCGGCGACCTCGCACCCGAGATTCTTGGGCGCGCCAAAGCTTTGCTGTACGAGGTCTTCGACGACATGACCGAGGAGGACTGGGAACACGCGCTGGGTGGCATGCACGCGCTCGCTTGGGATGGTGACGATCTCGTCGGGCACGCCTCCGTGGTTCAACGTCGGATCCTGCATCAAGGCAAGGCGTTGCGGGCGGGGTATGTCGAGGCTGTCGCGGTGCGTGAGGACAAGCGGAGACAAGGCGTGGCCGGGGCGATGATGGCTGAACTGGAACGCATCATCAAGGGCGCGTACGACGTCGGTGTGCTGGGCGCGTCCGATGAGGGAGCGGCCTTTTACGTCCAGCGGGGCTGGCGATTGTGGCAAGGGAGGACGTTCGCGTTGACGCCCGGCGGGATCGAGGCGACGCCTGAGGAAGACGACTGTGTCTTTGTGCTGCAAGGGGATGTGGCGCTGGATCTCGCGGGCGAGATCACGGCGGACTGGCGGGATGGGGACGTTTGGTAGGGCGTATAACATCCTATGCAGCGGCGGAACGGAGCCACTTGTACCACTCCTCGACGCCTTCGCCGGTGGTCGCCGACAACCGCAGCACGGAGACGCCGGGGTTGACCTTGCGGGCGTCGCGGAGGAACGCTTCAACGTCGAAGTCGACGTAGGGCAGCAGGTCGATCTTGTTCAGGATGATCAGGTCGCTGCTGGCGAACATATGGGGGTATTTCAACGGCTTGTCCGGGCCCTCGGTGACCGACATGATCACCGCGCGGTGAGCCTCGCCGAGGTCGAAGAGTGCTGGACAGACCAGGTTCCCGACGTTTTCGATGAACAGGATCGAGCCGGCCACCGGGCTCAGGGTTTCGAGCGCGCGCGAGAGCATGTCCGAGTCGAGGTGACAGCCAGCGCCGGTGTTGATCTGGATGACCGGGGCGCCCGTCGCCTTGATGCGTTCGGCGTCGAGGAGGGTTTCCTGGTCGCCTTCGATGACCGAGATGGGCAGTGCCGACTCCCGGATCGTGCGGGTGAGCAACGTGGTCTTGCCTGCACCGGGTGAGCTCATGACGTTGATCGCCAGGATGTCGCGGGCGGTCAGCCAAGCTCGGTTGTGGTCGGCGCCCGCGTCGTTCTTGGCGAGCAGATCTTGCTCGAGTGTGACGGTGTGGCCGTGACCATGGCCATGACCGTGGACGTGCTCGATGCGGACGTCAGAGTCGGAACAGCCACAGGTCGCACACATCACGCCACCTCCACAGACTTGATGCGCAGCTCGCGCCCCGAAAGGACTTGCACGTTCGCGCTGCCACACGGGCAAAGCAGGATCAGGTCGTCCACCGAGAACTCCGCCCCGCAATCGCGGCAGGCGGCGACGCCGGGTGGTTCGGCGATGACCAGCGAGGCGCCTGCCAGTGTGGTCCCGGCGCAGATCACGTCGAAACAGAAGCGGACCGAGTCCGGGACCACGCCCGACAGTTTGCCGATTTCCAGGCGTACGCAGGTGATGACCGCGTCGTCGAGCTTCTCGACGATCGCGTCCACGACGCTCTGGGTGATCGACATTTCGTGCATCAGCAGATCCGGGGCAACGGGTCGCCGACAAGGAGGTCGACGATGCGGGTGCCGCCGAACGTGGTGTTCAGCAGCACCAGGCCCGGCGGGTCCTCGGCGACGCGGCCGATGATCGCGGCCTCGGCGCCCAGCGGATGGGCGCGGAGGACATCCAGCGCGGAAGCGGCCTGTTCACCGTCGACGACGACCACGATGCGGCCTTCGCAGGCGACGTAGAGGGGATCGATGCCGAGCAGCTCCGCCGCACCGCGGACTTCCGTTTTGACCGGGATGGTCTTCTCGTCGACGATCACCGCGACGTCGGCGGCTTTGGCGATCTCGTTGAGGATCGTGGCCACGCCGCCGCGGGTGGCGTCGCGCATGCCGCGGACACCGGGGACCGCAGCCAGCAACGAGGAAACCAGGGAGTGGACGGGGGCAGTGTCGGACACCAGGTCGGCGTCGATGTCCAGTTCGCCACGGGCGAGCATGATGGTGATGCCGTGCTCGCCGATCGGGCCGGACACCAGGATCGCGTCACCCGGCCTGGCCGTCGAAACGCCGAGGTCGCGGCGGATGAGGCTGCCGACGCCCGCCGTGTTGATGTAGCAGCCGTCCGCTTTCCCGCGTTGGACGACCTTGGTGTCGCCGGTGACGATCGAGACGCCGGCGGCCGACGCGGCTTCCTTCATCGAGGCCACGATCGTCAGAAGGTCCTTGATCGGGAAGCCTTCTTCGAGGATGAAACCGGCCGTCAGATACAACGGGCGCGCGCCGGACACGGCCAGGTCGTTGACCGTGCCGTTGACCGCCAGGTCGCCGATGTTGCCGCCAGGGAAGAAAATCGGCGACACCACATAGGAATCCGTGGTCAGCGCTAGCGCGGCGCCGTCGACGGTGAACGAGGCGGCGTCATCGAGTGGTTCCAGCAACGGGTTGCGGAAGGCCTCGAGGAACACGGCCTCGATCAACGTCTGGGTCGCCTTGCCGCCGGAGCCGTGCGAAAGCGTGATGCGCTCTTCGCGGACCTTCGCGCGGCGACGGCGTGCCTTGTCGATGCGGTCGAGTACCTGCTGCTCTCGATCGGTCGGAACGGTGGTCATGCCTGGCTCGCCTCCCGCACACGCTGGCGGCTGAAACGCCCGAAGTTGTAGTAGGCCGCGCAGGCACCTTCCGGCGACACCATGCAGGTCCCGATCGGTGTCTCCGGCGTGCACGCAGTGCCGAATACCTTGCATTCCCAAGGCTTAAGAACGCCTTTGAGCACTTCGCCGCATTGGCAAGCCTTGGGGTCCGCGACGCGCAGACCCGGTATCGCGTAGGTGCGTTCGGCGTCGAAGGCGGCGTACTTGTCACGCATGGCCATCGCCGAATGCGAGATGAAGCCGAGTCCGCGCCACTCGAAGTACGGCCGTAGCTCCATGACCTCGTTGATGGCGCGCAGCGCGACGAGATTGCCGTCCCACGGGACGACCCGTGAGTATTGGTTTTCCACCTCGGACCGACCCTCGGCCAGCTGTACCATCAGCAGGTAGATCGACTGCAAGATGTCCAAGGGCTCGAAACCGGCCACCACTACGGGTTTGCCGTAGTCGCGCGCGATGAATTCGTATGGGCGGCAACCGATCACCGTGGACACGTGGCCGGGGCCGATGAACCCGTCGAGCCGGAGATCCGGCGAGTCCAGGATGGCCTTGATCGCGGGAATGATCGTCACGTGGTTGGCGAACACCGAGAAGTTCGTGATGCCTTCGGCCGCCGCGCGCAGCACGGTCATCGCCGTGGACGGCGTGGTCGTTTCGAACCCGATCGCCATGAACACCACGCGCAGATCCGGGTTCTGGCGGGCGATCTTCAACGAGTCGAGCGGCGAGTACACCATTCGGATGTTGGTGCCTTCCGCGTTGGAGTCGAAGAAGTTCCCGCCGGAACCCGGCACGCGCATCATGTCGCCGAACGAGGTCATCAGCACATCCGGCTGGCGCGCGATGTGGATGGCGTCGTCGACACGGCCCATCGGGATCACGCATACCGGGCAGCCGGGGCCGTGCACGAGCGTGATGGTCTCCGGGAGGTAGTCTTCCAGCCCGTGCTTGTAGATGGTGTGCGTGTGGCCGCCGCAGACCTCCATGAACTTGTATCGCCGCCCCGGCTCGCACAACGACGTGATCTTCGCGGACAGCGCCCGTGCCTTGTCCGCATCGCGGAACTCATCGACGTATCGCATGACTTTCCTTACTCGATGCGGGATTCGGCCAGTGCGGCCAGCTCGTCTTCGTAGGCTTTGCCGATGCTTTCCAGGAACTCCAGTGCGGCCGAGGCCTCCGCCTCGTCGATCTTGGACAGTGCGAAGCCGACGTGGATGAGGATCCAGTCGCCGGGCGCTGGCGGGTCGTCTTCGAGCAGCCCGATGTTGATCGTCCGCTTGACGCCGCTCACCGAGACCTTGGCCAGATCGGGCCGCTCGGAACTGATCTCGATGATCTCACCAGGAATTCCCAGGCACATGGCTACATCCTGCTCATTTCCAGATACCGCTTGACGTCCGGTTCGATCAGTTTCGCGGCCCAAGCCGTCGCTCCGACCAGGCAGAGCAGGACCAGCAGGCGCTTGAACATGGCTTCAAACCTCCGTTTTCTGTTTCGAGAGATGCGGGCTCGTGCCCCAGGCCAGTTCGGTGACGACCCGGACGGCTTCCGGCACGGCGGCCTCGACCGCCGCGCTCAGACCGATCCCGCTTGCGGTGGTGGCGGGCTCGCAGCCGACCACCAGTACCCGCCCGGCGTCACCGCCGAGCATGGTGAGCAGCCGGAACACCGCGTCCGGCTGCATGCCGTGCGCGTCGGGCTGCATGCTCGACTGCGACAGCTCGTCGATGTCGGCCTCGAGCAGGTAGATCGTGCCCGGTGCCTCGCCGCGGGGTGACGCGTCGATCAGGATCGTGGTGTCGTAGCCGCCGAGCAGGTCGTAGGCGAGGTGCATGCCGCTGATCCCGTAGTCGGCGATTTGGACCCAGTCCGGCAGTTTGACGTGCTCCAGCTCCTTGATCACCTCGACGCCGAACCCGTCGTCGCCGAGGAAGATGTTGCCGATGCCCGCCACCAGGACCCGTGGCTTCATTGCCGCGCCTCCAAAATAGGTTCGATCTCGTCGGGGGAGAAATAGCGGAAACGGCCGTGCGTGTTCTGCAGGTCGGCGGCGGGGTCGTCGTCGACGGTGACCGCGATGTGCGTGTCTCCGTCCACGTCGGACAGCACGGCGCGCACGGTCGCGATCCGGCCGGTGAGGAACATGTCCTGCGCGTCCGACCGTTTCAAACCGGGGTTGAGCCTGACCTTGGCGCCCGCCGCGACGGCGATGCCTGCGACGACCACGGAGTCCGTTTCGGGGGAGACGGACTCGTCGGCACCGGGATCCCACCAGGGAACGTCGGCGGGTTCGCCAGTGACCGAGCGCAGATAGCGGACCGTGCCGTGTAGCCGGTCCAGCAGCTCCTGCGGCATCGAGTCGACGCGGTCGACGATCTCGCGCGCACGCGGGTCGGTGGCCCGCGCCTGTCGTTTCTCGTCGTCGGTCATCGCCATCGTGCGCAACGTCAGTATCTCGTCGATCTCGGTGCCGTCGAACAGCTCGCCTTGGCTCTCGGCGGCGATCGTCGGGTTGTCGTAGAGGATGATCGGCGACGCCAGCACGGCCTGGCTGCGCTGCTCGTCGCCGATCAGGATCGGCCAGACCCGGTCGTTGACACAGGCCGCGACCGCGGGTTTCGCCCATTCCGGTGGGTCCAGCATCGAGAGGAAATGCCCGGCGTCGACCGAACAGACCAGGTGTGCGGCCAGCAGTGCGTGGTGCAAGGCCTGTTCCCTGGTCGGCTCGGGGGACGTCCAGGTGCTGGTGTTCGCCAGGTCCACCGTCAACCGGGCGCCGCCGAACGGACCGTCGAGCGAGTCGAGCCTGGCGGTCAGCCTGCCCGAAAGCTCCTGGGTGCGCCGCACGAGACAGCCTTCGGTCGTCTCGGCCGCCGGTACGGTGAACGGCAGTTCGACGCGCTGGGCGAGCAGTTCGGCCGCGGGCACGACCATGTCGATCTCCTGCTCGACGGCCTCGTCCCACGCGGTGTATTCGACGCCGTCGACGGTCAGCGAGTCGACGAATGCCTGTCCGTCATGGACGAGCCGGGCCTGCGCCTGCAGGAAGCGGATCTTGAGGTGGAGCGTCGCGTGCGAGCCGGGTTCCAGCAGGCATTCGGTGTGCGAGTACGAATACTCGCCGATGTCGTCGGACGCGAACGACGGCGGCATCAGCACGCCCCACTGCCATCGCAGCCGGTTCTTGGCCGCCGAAGCCCGGTACGGATACAGCAGATAGCCCTCGTACAGCACCGCGTCGCCGATGGCCTTCGCCTGCTCCAGCACAGTACTCATGACTTCACCGCCGCCAGCAGTTTCGTCATCGCCTCATCCCAGGTCGGGATCGCGTGCGCCGCCTTGAACTTCAGCAGCGCGTCGAGGGTCTCTTTGTGCAGCTTGATCCAGGTGGCCTGAGGGAAATGCAGCGCGATCAGCTGATCCCATACCTCGATCGGCATCCGGCACTCGGCTTCGACGTGCCACGGCACCGGCTCGACCCAGAAGCCCTTGTCGCCCTTGCCGAAGATGGTCCCGCTGAAGAGCAGGACCATCGGCACCACACCGTTCTGCAGCGCGTGGAAGTACTTGCCCGCCGCGACTTCCAGGTCATAGCTGACCGGCACTTCGACGTCGACCTCGATGGACCCGGTGAAGCTCTTCACCATCACCGCGACACTGCTGAACTGGAACGGCCGTAACGTGTCGCCCCAGCGCGATGGGTCGCCGAACAGATGTGTCAGCAGCTCGGCTTCCTCGGGGCCATAGCGGCGGCGTTGTGGTTCGATGCGGATCTGCACGCGCAGCGCCATCGCGTGGATCGACTGCCCGCTGACCTCGGCGATGCGGAGCTTGAACGTCAGCGTCGGTGCGGCGCTGTACCGCATCGGCTGGACGTCCACGACGTCGAAACTCAGCTCAGCCACCGCTCACGACCTCGCTGCGCTCGCGCAGAGCGGCGAAGAAGCCGTCGATCGCGGTCCACGCCTCACTGCCGCCGTCGAAGCCACGCCAGTGCAGCTTGACCAACCCGACCAGCTCGTAGCAGATATCGATGGGCACTAAGAAGCATTCAAAGGTGTTGTCCAGCTTGTTAAGCAGCAGGGCCTCCACATCCGGCGACACGGTCGCGAACTCGGCGTTGGCCGCCAGGAGCTCTTCCCAAGCACCCATCGGCAGCAGTGACTCGGTCGCGCCCGCCGGGCTCGGGTAGAACGCGACCGTCTTGTCCAGCACCGAGTTCCGGAACAGGAACGCCATCCGGACCGGGATGCCGATGGACTCCCACACCCCGGCGGCCTGCGTGAAGTCGGGCGCGTGCAGGTACCGCTGTGGCACCGCCCGATGCCGTTTGCCGCCGGCGCCGGAGTGGGTGAACAGCAGGTAGCAGCCCCGGCACGTGCACATGATCACCCGAGACTCCAAGTCGATCACGTGCCCGTGCTCCTCGGAAATCGGCTCGGTGCACATCTCGCACCGCTCGCCCGGCTTGGCGCGCGGGGCGGGTTTGAGGAAGCGGCGTAACCCTTCGGTCATGCCGACTCCGCGGGGACCGGGCATTCGAGTGCCTGTAAGGGCAGCAGCGTCCGCCCGCCAGGACCGGTTTCCGCCACGACGCCGGAGACCTCGATATCGGTGATCTCCGGCGCCGCGGCGTGAATGGCCTTCTCGATCGCGTACTTCACGGTCACCGTCGACGAGGGGCATCCGTCGCAGGTTCCCCTGAGTTGCAGCCGCAGCACCCCGTCGTCGGTGATGCCGACCAGGTCGACGTCGCCGGCGTGCGAGCCGAGATACGGCCGCACCGTCTCGAGTGCCGCGGTGACCCGCTCCACGGTGGACTGTGGATGCAGGTCGTGCAGGATGAGCAGGCCTTTCACGTGGTCGTCGGCGATGAGCCGCTCGAGCAGCGGCGCACCGCCGATCTCCACGATCTTGGACAGACCGGCGCCGTAGAACTCCATCAGGGTGTGGACGAGGTCCTCGGCCTTGTCCACATCCTCCATCTCACCGAGCAGCTGTTCGATGCGCTCGCCGACCTGACCGGCATCCATGGTTCAGACGTCCGTGGTGAACGCGTGCGGGGTGTGCAGTTTCTCCAGCACCTTCCCGTTCCCGGTGTACATGTGCACACCGCAGGGCAGGCACGGGTCGAAGCTGCGGACCGCGCGCATGATGTCGATGCCCTTGAAGTTCTCCTGCGTGTTCTCCTCGAAGATCGGCGTGTTCTGCACGGCGTCCTCGTACGGGCCCGGCGTGCCGAAGGAGTCGCGGACGCTGCCGTTCCATGGTGTCGGCGGGTACGGGTGGTAGTTCGCGATCTTCCCGCCCCTGATGACCATGTGGTGTGACAGCACGCCGCGGACGGCTTCGGTGAACCCGCAACTGACGGCCTCGTCCGGTACCTTGAACTTCTCCCAGGTCTTCGTATTGCCCGCGCGGAGTTCGGCGAGCGCCTTCTCAGCGGAGTGCAGCGCGATACCCGCCGCGTACGCTTGGAAGTACGTGCGCGCCCGGTTGCGCTCGAGTGCGTTGCTCCACTTCGGGATCTTCCACTCGAAGGTGACCTCGGGCTTCAAGGCCGTGCGCGGCAGGTTGATCACCACGCTGTGCCCGGTGGACTTGACGTAGGCCGTGTCGACCAGGCCCGCCAGCGCGGTCACCCACAGGCGCGCGAGCGGGCCGCCGCCGGTGTCGAGCGCGAGGTGGTCCTTGCCGTCGAACCAGCGCGGCGACATCGTCCACGAGTACTTCTCGCCGAAGTCCCGTTTCTGCGGCCGCGGGATGGTGTGCTGGTTCCACGGGTGCCTGCCGTCGACCGGGTTGCCGAGTGGGTCGTGCGTGACGAACTTCTCCTGGCCTTCCCAGTCCTCGTAGTAGGAACTGCCGAGCAGGATCCGGATGCCCAGGTTGATGTCGACCAGGCTGGTGGTGACCAGCTTGCCGTCGACCACCACACCGGGGGTCACGAACATCTTGCGACCCCACATCTCCATGTTCTCGTAGGTGAAGTCGCAGTACTCAGGGTCGTTGAGACTGCCCCAGCAGCCGAGCAGGATCCGGCGCCTGCCGACCTCTTCGTAGCCCGGAAGTGCTTCGTAGAAGAAGTCGAACAGGTCGTCGTGCATCGGCAGGCAGCGCTTCATGAACTCCACGTACCGCATCAATCGGCTCATGTAGTCCGTGAACAGCTGGATGGTCGCGATGGTGCCGACGCCGCCTGGGTACAAAGTGGACGGATGGACGTGGCGGCCTTCCATCAGGCAGAACATCTCGCGGGTCGAGCGGCTGACCTGCAGTGCCTCGCGGTAGAACTCGCCTTCCAGCGGGTTGAGCGAGCGCATGATGTCGCCGATGGTGCGGTAGCCGTGGTCGGCCGCGTGCGGGGATTCGGTGCGGTTGGCCAGTTCCAGCACACCGGGGTTGGTCTCGGCGACCATCTTCTCGCAGTAGTCGACCCCGACCAGGTTCTCCTGGAAGATGTTGTGGTCGAACATGTATTCCGCGGACTCGCCGAGGTTGATGATCCACTCGCCTAGATGCGGCGGACGGACCCCGTAGGCCATGTTCTGGGTGTAGACCGAGCACGTCGCATGGTTGTCACCGCAGATACCGCAGATCCGGCTGGTGATGAAATGCGCGTCGCGCGGGTCCTTTCCCTTCATGAAAATGCTGTAGCCGCGGAAGACGGACGAGGTCGAGTGACACTCGACGACCTTCTTCTGTGCCCAGTCGATCTTCGTGTAGATACCCAGACTGCCGACGATGCGCGTGATCGGGTCCCACGACATCTCGACAAGGTCGTCCTTGGGCTTGGAAGCCATGTCAGTTCCCTTCAGCGCCAAGAAGAGCGGTAGCCGGTCTCGAGTGCTTTACCCTTGTGACGCCACTTGGGTTCCTTGTCCGCCTTGCGTTCGGTGATCTTGCGCAGGCGCCGGATAACCGAGCCGTACGCGCCGCTGGCCATCGACGAGATGTGCGCGCCTGGCGGCTCGTCCATGAACGGCATGAACTTGTCGGGGAAGCCGGGCATCGTGCAGCCGATGCAGATCCCGCCGACGTTCGGGCAACCTCCGACGCCGTTGATCCACCCACGCTTGGGCACGTTGCACTTCACGACTGGGCCCCAGCAGCCGAGTTTGACCAGGCACTTGGGCGAGTCGTAGGTTTCGGCGAACTGGCCCTGCTCGTAGTAGCCCGCACGGTCGCAGCCCTCGTGCACGGTGGCGCCGAAGAGCCACTGCGGACGGAGATTGTCGTCGAGCGGGATCATCGGGGCCTGGCCCGACGCCTGGTACAGCAGGTAGGTCAGCGTTTCGGAGAAGTTGTCGGGATGCGTCGGGCAGCCGGGGATGCACACGATCGGGATGCCCGCCGCCGACTTCCAGTCCCAGCCGAGATAGTCGGGCACGCCCATCGCGCCCGTCGGGTTGCCCTCCATGGCGTGGATGCCGCCGTAACAGGCGCACGTGCCCGCGGCGACCACCGCCAATGCCTTGGGCGTCAAGCGGTCGAGCCATTCACTGGTGGTCATCGGCTCGCCGGTGTCGAGGTTGTTGCCGAACCCGCACCAGTAGCCTTCCTTCTTGATGGCCTCGTTCGGGATCGAGCCCTCGATGACGAGCACGAACGGCTCGAGTTCTCCTCTGTCGGCTTTGTGGAACCATTCGATGAACGTGTCCGCGCCCTTGTCGGGCCCGCACTCGAAATCGATCAATGGCCAGTGCACCTGGATCTTGGGCAGACCGGGTAGCGCCCCGAGCACGATTTCCTCGATGCTCGGCTGGGTCGCGGCTGTCAAAGCCACCGAGTCGCCGTCACAGGACAAGCCCGCGTTGATCCAGAGGATATGAATCGGTTTCTCTTCTTCCTGGGCGTGCTTGGGTTCCGAAGCTGTAGTCACGGCTGATCACCCTTGGATGTCGGCGAGCGCGCTGACGGTGAGCTCCCACAGCGCGTGGTACAGAGTTGTCTGAGCTTCCTGAATGCGGTGCACCGAAGGAGAAGGCACCACGAACAGGTAGTCGATCGTGTCGAGTTCGGCCATCTTGCCGCCGTCGTAGCCGGAGATGCCAACGGTCACCATGCCGCGCCTGGCCGCCTCATCGAAGGCACGCAACAGGTTCGCGGAGTTCCCGCTGGTGGAAAGTCCGATAGCGATATCGCCCGCCCTGCCGAACGCGGCGAGCTGGCGTGCGAACACGACGTCGAAACCGATGTCGTTGGACAGCGCGGTCACCACTGCGATGTCGTTCGTCAGGCCGAACGCCGGCAGCGGCCGTGCGTCGCCGGCGGGGCTGAGGAACAGGCTCGCGAGGTCCTGCGCGTCCGTGGAGCTGCCACCGTTGCCGAAAGCGAGCAGGCGTCCGCCGCCTGCGAATGCGCGTGCGAGCTCCTGCGCGCAGTCGTAGAGGCGCTCACCATCGCTTTCGAGCACTGTGCGGCGCAAGGCGATGATCTCGTGTGCTTTGTCCACAGTAGACTGACGGACCTGTCGCAGCACGGCGTCGAGATCAACGGAAGCGGAATAGAGGAACGGGTAGAGCTCCTCGAGTCCGCTTGCGCCCACGGGAGTGTGTTCCCGTGTCATGGCGCTCAACTCCTAAGGGTCCAGTCGCGCGATCGCTTCGCGGGCGTGTACGAGAACGCGGTCGCCGACCCCGGCCGAAACCAGGGCGACACTGACCTCTTCCCGGCCGGCACCGGTCTCGACGATGGCGAGTTCGTGGTCGAGCAGTTCGACCACCGTCACCTCGACGGCGGTGTCCGAGCAGGTGATGCAGACGCCCTCGTGACACGAGGGCGCAGCCACTCTGACCGCGTCATCGGCGTTCATCACGCCACCTCCGGTGTCAGGACGCCCGGTTGTTCGAAGAACACGTGCACGAGCTCCCATAAGACGTGGTACGTGGTCACGTGAACCTCCTTCACCACTCGGGGATCCGTCGACCGGGCGATCAGGACGTGGTCCAGGTCCTTCATGCCGGCGATGAGGCCGCCATCGCCGCCGGTGAGGGCGACGGTGAGCATGCCGAGCGTGCCCGCGGCCCGAAGACCGGCCAGCACGTTTTCACAGTTTCCATCGGTGGAGATGCCCAGTGCGATGTCCGCTGGTTCGGCCAGGATGCGGATTTGGTGCGCGAACACGTCGGCGAGGCCGACGCGGTTGGCTATACCGGTCAGTGTCGCGATGTCGGCGGTGAGCGAGATCGCGGGCAGCGCCCGCTTCCCCACGATGACCGGGTGCACGAACTCCACAGCGACATGCTGGGCGTCCGTGCTGGGCCCGCCGTTACCGAAAACGACCAGTTTCCCGCCACGGTGGAAGCGCAGTGCCATTGCGTGGCAGGCGCGTGCCACCGGCTCGGCCTGTTCGGCCAAGTCGAGCACAGGCCCTTCTCGCCGGTCGAATAGCGCTTGAACAGCGCTCTGACCAGCAGAAGACCACGTCACGGCTGTCACTTCCTCAGTGGTGGGAGGCAGACATCTCAAGGTAGAACTGCTACCTGGATCACACAACCAGGGTCTTGGTGCTTTCAGCCCATTGCGCCGCGACTGTGACCCAGAGTCGCGCCCGAAGCCGCCAAACGAGGGTTCCACCTGCTCAGGCGGTCAGTTATTGCCTAAACCGATCGGTTACCCCGCCGGATGTGGCCGCACTAGGTGGATGAGGTCGTGCACGGTGGCGTCGGCCAAGCGGTAACGGACCACGCGGCCGGTGCGGTGCGCGGTGACGAGACCGTGTGCGCGAAGCAGTCGCAGCGCCTGCGAGACAGCCGAGTCGGTCATGCCCGCGGTGACCGCGAGATCCGAAACGGAGATCTCCTTGGCGTAGTGGATGCACACCAGCAGGGTGAGCCGGGACGGATCCGCGACAAGAGAGAAGCGCCGAGCCCATTCTTCGACGACACCGCGGTCGCCGAGGCCGGCGAGTGCCGCGTCGACCTGCTCGGGGTCGATCAGCCGCCGCTCGGTGTTCACCGCTGAATGATAGCGACGACGTGCTCCGCCGCCCGGTTCAGCGCGTCGGGGGAGCGGTGGATCCGGCTCAGCAGCAGCGCGCCCTCGAGGTTGTTCATGATGGCGATGGCCAGGTCTTCGGGGTCTTCGTGTGACTGAAGGTTTTTCACCAGTAGCTCGTGCCAGGAGGCAAACGCTTGCCTGGCGGCCTCGGTGAGCTTGTCCGACGCGTGCGCCATTTCGAGGGTGATCGTGGCGAGCGGGCAGCCGCCGCGGTAGTCGTCCTCGGCGAGGGACTGCGCGGCCTTGCCGAACCACCAGCGGATCGCGTCTTCGGTCCGTTCGTGCTTCTCGAAGGCGCGTCGCACGGTCTTCTGGACGATCTGTGAGCCGAGCTCGATGGCCGCGACGCCGAGTTCTTCCTTGCCTCCGGGGAAGTGGTGATACGCCGAGCCCCATGGCGTGCCCGCCGCTTCGATGAGCCGCCGCCATGACGTGGCCGGATAGCCCTCGCGGCGGAAGAGCTGCATCGCGGTGGTGACCATGCGGTCGCGGGTTGTGGGGTCTGGCACGTCTACGAGCTTACCCCTTGACTATGACGATCGTCCTAGCCGATCGTTAGGACGATCGTCATAGAGGGAGTCGACATGGCAGTACGCGAGAAGACCATCACCTGGGAAGACCCGCTGGCCACCGCGGAGGCGGGCCGCGAGCTGTCCGGGCTGGAGTACATGACCGGCATCGTCGAGGGCCGGTTCCCGCAGCCGCCGATCGCCGCGCACTTCGGCATGACACTGAAGATCATCGGCCCCGGCGACGTTATCTTCGCCGCGACGCCGGACGAGTCGCTGTACAACCCGATCGGCATGGTCCACGGCGGCGTCGCGGCCACGATGCTCGACTCGGCCATCGGCTGCGCCGTCCACACGACGCTGCCGGCGGGCGTCGGCTACACGTCGGTCGAGCTGAAGGTCAACTTCCTGCGCGCCATCCATGGCCACACCGGCGAGATCCGCGCGCACGGCTGGGTGGTCAAGCCCGGCTCCCGCATCGCCTTCGCCGAGGCCGACCTGCGCGACGCCGACGGCAAGCTGCTCGCGACAGCATCGAGCACCTGCCTGATCATGAAGCCGTGAAGTCGCTCTGGGTCTCCATGGAGACCATTCACGACGTCACCTACTTCGCCCCGGAGGCCAGGGCGGCGCACGAGGCGGTGGGGTTGCGCGGTTTCTGGCGCGGGTATGTGGCCATGCGCGCGGCGCCGATGGGGGCGGCTCCGCTCGGCCTGGTGAGCGCGGTGTTCTACAACTTCTCGCCTGGTTTCCTGGCGCGGTCGTTGCCCGAGGTGTGGTCTATCGCTTCGCCCTCGGCGGCGCTCGAGGCCCGGCTTTCGGGTGCTGTGGCCGTTTTGGGCTCTTTCGAGGTACCGGTGCTCGGGACGTTGCGGTCGCTCGTGTCGGCCGTGGGGTGGGCCGGGCGTCCTTTGGGAGCTGCCAATGCGGCGCTGCCTTGGCCGTCGGATCCGGTAGGTGCCTTGTGGCATGCGTGCACGGTGCTTCGGGAGCATCGGGGCGATGGGCACAATGCCGTCCTGGCAGCCGAGGGGATCGATGGGGTCGAGGCGCACGCGCTGCGCGACGCCGCCGATGGGAGCCGGGCGATGGTGCAGCGCGCGCGGGGCTGGACGGATGAGGAGTGGGACGCGGGTGTCTCGCGTCTTGTCGCGAGAGGGTTGATCGCCTCAGGTGCTTTGACGGCTTCCGGGGTAGCGCTGCGCTCGCACATCGAGGCTCGGACCGATGCGCTCGGCGCTGTTCCGTACGTGTCGATCCCCTTGGGAGACTTGGAAACCCTGGAGTCGTTCCTGCGTCCGATCGCCCGGCGCCTGGTTCCCTCGGTGATTCCCTACCCCAACCCTGTCGGTGCCCCCGCACCCTGAAAACCCGAATGCGTCGTTCGGTCCCGGGCACGGACCGAAGGACGCATTGGGGCTTTTTCAGGTCAGGCGGGTGGGCGGACGCGCCGGGTGCGGATGGCGTCGGGGGAGCCATAGCGGGTGATGATCGAGGTCAGGAGCGTGCGGGCCGCGGCGATACGGGTCTCGCCGAAGGCCTTGGTCAGCTCGGCTTCGAGGACGGCCCGGTGTACGCGGGCCGCCTCGACCGAGGCTTGGCCATGCGGGGTCAGGTGGAGCAGTTTGGTCCGGGCATCCTCTGGGGCGGGGCGGCGGACGAGGAGGCCGCGGCGTTCCAGGTCGGCCACCGCCTTCGAGGCCGCCTGCTGGGTCACGCCCATCCGCGAGGCCAGAGCCGTGATCGAGAGCGGCCCGGCGAGGACGTGCTGGAAGACCACGCCGTCGTTGAAGCGGAGTTCGGTGAAGCCGTCGGCCGCGAGGCGGCGCTGGACTTCGTCGGTCAACGCCCAGCCGGCGAACAGCGAGACCAGAGACAAGTCGAGATCTGACGGGGTAGCATCCACAACCATGGTTGTGAATCCTAGCGCAGAACTGCTCGACGACTTCGTGCGTGTCGCGCACCGGATCGTGTGGTGCACGCTGGTCACCGTCGACCGGCGGGGGCGGCCGCGGTCGCGGGTGGTGCATCCGTATTGGGAGCGCGAAGGCGATCAGGTCACCGGGTGGGTGTTCAGCAGGCCGACGCCACTCAAGCTGGCGCATCTCGCGAATCACCCGTACGTGTCATGTTCGTATTGGGATCCGGCGCACGAGATCGCCGTCGCCGAATGCGATGCCGAGTGGGCGCCGTCGGACAAAGACAGGGTCCGCGCGCTCTTCGCCAATGCCGAACCGCCACTCGGGTACGACGCCGGCATGCTCGGACCCGAGGACAGTTACAGCGTGCTCAAGCTCACCCCTTGGCGGCTCAGCACCGCGAAGCATTCGTGGCAAAAAGAGGCTTAACCCGCTCTGCGCTCGAACACGATCTCTTCAGCCGCGCGGAGACCGACCGCGATCGCGCCCGCCACCACGGCGTCGTCGCCGAGTTCACCTTGGACAATGGTCGGGACCAATGGGGTGAACGTGTGCAGTGCGCGGTCCATCGGCTCGCGCAGGAGATCGGCGTTGGTGCTCATGCCTCCGCTGAGTACCACCAGTTCCGGGTCGATGACCGCGGCGATGGACGCGACCGTGTAGGCCAACCGGTCGGCTTCGGCTTCGACCGCGCGCTGGGCCAGTTCGTCACCCTCACGGGCCAATCGGAAAACCTCGCGCGCGGATTTCGCCGTGCCCAGGCCGAGTTCGCGTGCCCCGCGCACCACCGACTGCGCCGCCGTCGCCTCTTCGAGGTGACCACGTGCGGGTGGTTCGGCGGTGACGTCGGCGTTCGCGCGCATCTGACCGTAAGGCAGGTAACCGATTTCCCCGGCCGCGCCGGTGGCGCCGCGGAAGACTTCGCCGTGCACCATCAATCCCATGCCGACACCGGTGCCGACGGTGATGGCGGCGAACACGTCGACGCCGCGCGCGGCGCCCTGCTCCCACTCGCCGACCGCGGTGAGGTTCGCGTCGTTTTCGATCACGAGATCGGGGCCGACGGCGGCTTCGAGTTCCGTGAGCAGTCCGGCCTTGCCCCAGCCGGGCAGGTTCGGCGCATGCCGGAAACAGCGGCGGTGCGGGTCGGCGACGCCGGGGCTGCCGAGCACCCTGGACACGATGTCGTCCTGGCGCAGGCCCGCGACCTGCACCGTTTCCTCCGCGAGCCGCCCGACGGCGGCGACCAGCGCCACCCCGGAGCGTGCGGTGTTGCGCTCGTCGCGCCTGGCGACGACCGTGCCGCCGAGGTCCGCGACGGCGACCCGGATGTGCTCACGGCCGATGTCGATGCCCAGCACGTAGCCCGCGGTCGGGTCGGCTTCGTACAGCACCGCCGAACGGCCGGTGCCGGTGGAGGTGTGCCCGGTGGCGCGCGCGAGGCCCGCCGCCTCCAGCGCCAGTAACGCCTGGCTCACCGTGGGTTTCGACAGCCCGGTGTCCTTCGCGACCTGCGGCCGCGTTGACGGACCGTTGCGGCGCAACAGATCCAGCACCGCACGCTGATTGATCTTGCGCATCCCCGCGGGGGTGCCCACCGGCGGGGTTTCGACGCCAACCACCCAAGCCCCCTCTCTACTCGACTCTCCCTGGCTCAACCCTTACAAACTATCCGCAGCGGGTGAGCAGTGGGTAAGAACGTTTACAAAATCCACGCATTTAGTGAGCAACGAAATACTACGGTGTCCTTCCTGGTTGATCCGGTCATGAACACAGCAGTGCGTGGCCGAGTTCGGGTAGAGCACGGGACCAAACGGGTACGGGTGGTTTTCGGCGGGCGTGTTGTCGCCGATAGCACCCGCCCGCTGATGGTCTGGGAAGTTCCCTATTTCCCGGCATATTACTTCCCCCTTGAGGACGTCTCCGGGGAAGTCCTGATCCGTGGGAATCTCACGAAACATTCCCCGAGCAGGGGCGACGCGGCGCTCGCGTCCGTGCGCGTCGGTGAGCGGGAAGCTGTTGACGCGGCGCAGATCTACGACACGTCCCCGATCGAAGAGCTGACGGGGCATGTCCGTTTCGAGTTCGACGCGATGGACGCGTGGTTCGAAGAAGACGAGGAGATTTTCGTCCATCCCCGCGACCCCGGTGTGCGGGTGGACATCCTCGCCAGTTCGCGGCACGTGCGGATCGAGGTCGGCGGGGTCACCGTCGCCGACTCCGTCCGCCCGCGCCTGCTGTTCGAGACCGGGCTCCCCACCCGGTACTACCTGCCCAAGACCGACGTCCGGCTCGATCTGCTGGAGCCGAGCGACACCGTGACCCACTGCCCGTACAAGGGAACGGCCGGCTATCACTCGGTCCGGATCGGCGACGAGCTGCACAAGGACTTGGTCTGGGGCTACGACACGCCGCTGCCGGAGAGCCAGAAGATCATCGGGCTCGTGTCGTTCCTCAACGAAAAGGTCGACGTTTATGTCGACGGGGTGCTGCAGGATCGGCCGAAGAGCAAGTTCGGCTAAGCCTCAGGGATCCAGTTGCCGTGGAACCCGGCCGGCACCCGCTGTGGCAGGTGGACGGTGGCGACCGGCGGACCGCTCAGGTCCGTCGGGTCGACGATGGCCAGGTCGCTGCCGTCCCTCGCCGCGTCGTAGACGTAGGTCATCAGCCAGCCCGCTTCACCGTCGCCTGACGGCACGAACACGGCCTCGCCAGGGGTACGGCCCTTGCCGAAGTCGTAGGTCTCGACCGTGCCGCGGTGCAGGTCGAACCGGCGCAGTGTGGTCGGCGCCTCGGCGCCGGGACCGTTCGTGCCGGTCGCGTGCCCGAAACGCGAGTCGAGGCCGGCGAGCCGGTCGTCGACACGCGGGAACTCGCACGGCCCGTCGTCGACCTGCTCCTCGTGCACCGAACCGGTGGTGAGATCGATGGTCCAGCGCCAGAGCAGGGGAGCGGTGTCCGGATAGCCCTTGTGCCATGTGCGTTCCTGCCGGATCACGTACAGCACGATTCGGTCGCCCGATTCATGCGCGTTGAGTGCGTGGAACACGTAGCACGGATTGATCGTGAACCAGCGCACCGCGCCGGTCGGATCGTCTCGGCGGAGCACGCCGAGGCGGGCGCCGTAGTGATCGTCCCAGCGGTAAGGCATCTCGCCGGTACCTGCCAGCGCGCGGTCGAACACCAGCGGCAGGTCCATGAAGACCACATGGTTCGCCGTGAGGTTGAAGTCGTGCATCATCGTCGGCGCGGGGACCTCGATGGGCTGCGACACGACGAGGTCCCCCTCCGCGTCGGCCCGGTGATAGGTCAGGTACGGCGGCCGCGTGTCGTAGCCGAAGAAGTGGAGCTCCCCGGTGATGGGGCAGATCTTCGGGTGCGCGGTCATCGGCGTCCGCAGCCTGCCGCCGAAGTCGTACGCGCCGACTGTCTCCAGGTCGTTCGAGACCTCGTAGGGCAGTGACACCTCGACCAGCGCGAGCGTGCGGCCCGCGTGGTTGACGATGTGCGTGTTCGCGTTGGCGACGCGCAGGTCTCGGCTGCCGTCCACGCGGTAGAGGGTTCGGTTCGGGTCGAGGAAGCTCTCGGTCTGGACCCAGCGGTTGCGGTACCAGGCGGCGCGGCCGTTCTCCAGCCGGACGCCGTGCAGCATGCCGTCGCCGATGAACCAGTGCTTGTTCTCGTCGCGCGGGTTCGGGCCGTTGCGCAGGTACCAGCCGGTGAGCTCCGGCGGGATCGCGCCGGTCACCTCGAGGTCGTACGCGGTCAGCTCGTCGTGCACCGGGGCGTAGTTGCCTGTGCGGTGGAAGGTGGTGGTGGCCATCTCCGGTCAGTTCCTCACTGTGCGGTGTGGACGGTCGCCCTGGCGCGGACGATCTTCGGGTAGCGGATGGTGAACACGATCGGCACGGCGAACCCGAGCACCTTGATCGTGATGAGCGCGACGGTGGCGTGCGGCGCGAAGGCCAGCAGCACGGCGCCGGCGATCGCGTGGACGGTGAAGCTCGCGGCCCAGACGGCGGTGATGATCACGTTGGTGCGGCGGAAAACCGGGTTGTCCCAGAGTTCGCGGGGGACCATCGTGCGGGCGATGCCGAGCGTGAACGGCTTCTTGATCGCGATCGAGAGCCAGGCGGTCAGCGCCAGCCAGGCCGACGACAGCGGGTCCACCTGGTCGCGGACCGCGGAATCGGGGAAGGCGAAGGCGAATCCGGCGAGCAGCACGAAGAATCCCAGTGCGCTCAGCTCGATGACCACGCTGTCCCATGCCCGCCCGTTCCGGCGCTCCCAGATCAGGACGCCCGCCGAGAGCACGACACCGGCGAGCCCGGAGTAGCGCCAGTCGAACTGCGTCGCGATCACCGCGAAGACGATCCAAGGGAGAAAGCTGCGCAGGTAGTTCATGGCCCCATCCTTCAACGTTCCAACTTTGACATGTCGAAGTTAGAGGGTCAGTTCGGCACATGTCAATAGTGGAAGGTAGAGTGTCCGATATGAGCCTTCGTCACGCTGTGCTCGGCCTGCTCGCCCAGCAGCCGGGAAGTGGTTATGACCTGCTGAAACGCTTCGAGGAGCGGTTCACCTACGTGTGGCCGGCGACGCAGAGTCAGCTCTACGGCGAGCTCGGGAAGATGGAGAAAGCGGGCCTGGTGCGGGTCGCGGCCGAGGGGCCACGCGGGCGCAAGGAGTACGAGGTCACCCCGGAGGGGCATGCCGACCTCCGGCACTGGCTCGTCGAAGTGGTCCCCGAAGGCACCAAGCGCGATGACCGCCTGCTGCGGGTGTTCTTCCTCAGTGTCCTGCCGCCGGATGAGGCGAAGGCCTACCTTCAGAAGAACCTGGAGGTCTTCCAGGAGCGGCTCGAAGCGCTCCGTGAGATCGAGCGGGTGACCGAATGGGGTCCCGGCCCTGGCGCGAGGTACGGCCGGATGTCACTCGAGTTCGGCCTGCGGCAGCTGACCATGTTGTGCGACTGGGCGGAATGGTCGCTCAAGCAGTTCGGCTAGCCGGCCGTTTGAACCGCGACCGCTGCCGTTCGTGCTCCGGCAGCTCGGTTCCCGTGCCGGTGCTGACGGTTTCGTCGTCGTCCGCGTCTTCGGTCGCGGCCGGGTTCGGGTCGTGCGAGCGATGCTGCCGGTGCACGACGTAGAGCAGGATCAGGCCGAGCACGACGAGCCCATGGGAGAGCAGGCGTCCGGCGGTGACCGCCTGATTGACCAGATCACCTGCCGAAAGCACGCCCAGTACCAGCACGAACCCGGTCAGCACCGGCAGCTGGCCCGCCGCGGTCCTGGTGCGCACGACCGCCCACAGCAGCCCGACGCCGATCGCGAGGTTCCACGCGCTGCTCTCGTGCGAGAGGTGCTCACTGTGTGCCCCGTGCAGGTTGTCGATGCCGAGCAGCTGCGCGAATGACAGCGTCAGCTGGGCGACGGCGACCACTCCGAGCGCGATCCGGGCAGGCCAGCGCTCGGCGCTCGGCGCCGGCGTGCGTTCGAGGATCAGCTCGGTGAGATCGGGGACCGGGGGTGCGGCGTGCAGCAGCATCGACCGGTGCAGGCGCCGGGCGCGGGCGTGCCATTCCGAGCACGCCGGACAGCCGGCCAGATGCTGATCGACATCGCCACTCGGCTCCGCTTCGCCGTCGAGGCGGGCGGAGAGCGCTTCCCGGCACAACTCACACGTCACGGGTCAATAGTCGCCGAGTGGGTCAAGGTAGTTCCCGGTTTACACGGACTCCGGAAATGTGGCCCGGCACACATTCGCCGGTGCTGGGTGTCACCTCGTGACAGAGATACATCGACACGACTACGGAACGTTGACTGCGCCGAATGCCGTGCCTAGCGTGGCTGGTCCCCCGACACTGCCGAAAGGGATGTGATGTCCCAACCCACCACGGATCGGCGCCGGTTCCTGACCTTCCTGGTCGCCGCGCCCACGCTCACGCTCGCCACGAAGATCACCGCCGACGCCGTCTCGCCCGACGCGGCCGAAGCCGTCATCCCGACGCTGCCCGGTCCCGCCGAAATCCTCGACCTCGGCGACGTCTTGACGTTGTCGTGCGCGCCGACGGCCAACATGCTCGTGCTCGGCGTCTCCGCCGAGGGCAAGGTCCGCCTCGAACTGCCGCGCGCCGAGGTCGGCCAGGGCATCACCACCGCCACCGCGATGCTCGTCGCCGAGGAGATGGACCTGCCGCTGGAGCAGGTCGAGGTGGTGCTGTCCGACGCCAGGCCGGAGCTGCTGTTCAACCAGCTCACCGGTGGGTCGAACACGATCCGCTCGGTGTACGGGCCGGTGCGGGCCGCCGCCGCGTCCGCGCGCGCCAGGATGGTCGCCGCCGCCGCGAAGCAGTGGAACGCCGACGCCGCCCGGCTGTCCACAAGGGATGGTGCGGTGTACGCGCCGGATGGGCGGAAGTCGACCTATGGCGCGCTTTCCGCGCTCGCGGCGCGCACGGACCTGACCGCGAACGCGACCTTGAAGCGCGAGGCCGACTTCACGCTTGTCGGCACGCCGACCTCGCGCAAGGACGCGCGGGCCATGGTGACCGGGCAGCTGCAGTACACACTCGACCTCGATGTGCCCGACGCGATGCCGGTGATGGTCCGGCGCCCGCCGAGCATCAACGGCACGGTCGAGAAGGTCAACAACGAGGCCGCCGTCCGCGCGATGCCCGGCATCATCGATCTCGCGGTGGTGCCGACCGGGGTCGCGGTGATGGCCGAGACGTTCGGGCAGGCGCTCGACGGCAAGGAAGCACTCGACGTCACCTGGAACCCCGGCACGGTCGATGGCGAGAACAACGACACCATCAAGAAGAAGCTGCGCGCGGCGGCGCTGCCGTTCGTCGTCCCGCCACTGCTCACGCAGTACGTCGACGCCGAGTTCGACTTCGCGTTCGTCAGCCACGCGCCGCTGGAGTCGAACTCCGCGGTCGCCGACGTCCGCGACGACCACGCGACCATCTGGGCGGGCCTGAAGTCGCCGATCCTGGCGAAGCAGAGCATCGCGCAGGCGATCGGGTTGCCGGAGAACAAGGTCACCGTGCACGTCCAGCAGGGTGGCGGGTCGTTCGGCCGCAGGCTGTTCTTCGACGCGGCGCTGGAAGCCGCGCAGATCTCGAAGGCGATGAAGAAGCCGGTCCGGCTGATGTGGAGCCGCATCGACGACATGCGGCACGGCCGCGCCCGCGCCGCGAGTCACCACAAGATCCGCGCGACCTTCGCGCTCGGGCAGGTGCTGACGTTCGAACACCGCGTCGCCAGCATCGAGACCGACTGGGGGCACGGGCTCGGCGAGATCCTCACCGCGTTCGCGGCGAAGCTGCCGGTCGGCGGGAACCTGAGCTTCGCGCAGACCGTGTTCCTGCTGACCATCAAGTCGCCGTACAACTTCGGCGTCACCACGCAGCTGCTCAACGAGGTGCCGCTGAAGTTCCACACCGGCGCGTGGCGGTCGGTGTATTCGGCGAACACCCGTGGCGCGGAAGAGATCATGGTCGACGAGATCGCCGCGAAGCTCGGCAAGGACCCGGTTGCCTTCCGCAAGGAGTTCATCAAGGTCGACCGTCAGCGCAAGGTGCTCGAGAAGGTCGCCGAACTCGGCGAATGGGGCAAGGCGATGCCGAAGGGCTTCGCGCAGGGCGTCGCCGTGCACGGCGAGTACAAGTCGTACACCGCGTGCCTGGTCGAAATCGACGCGCGTGACCCGAAGAAGCCTCGCGTCACCAAGGCGACCATCGCGGTCGACGTCGGAAGGCCGGTCAACCCGCGCGGGCTGCAGTCGCAGATGCTCGGCGGGCTCACCGACGCGATCTCGACGACGCTCACCGCGGGGCTGCACATCGACAAGGGCTTGCCGCTGGAAGGCAGCTACTCACAGTTCCACTACGCGCGGCAGAAGAACTCGCCGCCGCAGGTCGAGGTGTTCGTCATGCCCGCCACCGGCGACGAGCCGGGCGGCGCGGGCGAGCTGGGCCTGCCGGCTCCGGTCGGCGCGATCGCCAACGCGTACGCGCGCGCGACCGGCATCAAGCCGCGTAGCTTCCCGATCAACTTCCCGGTCGACTTCGAACCGTTCCCGCGCTGAGGAGTTTCACTTGCCTACCTACACCTTCTCCGTGAACGGAAAGCCCGTCACCGTCGACGCGCCCGCCGACCTGCCGCTGCTGTGGGCGTTGCGTGACAAGCTCAAGGTCCGCGGGCCGAAGTACGGCTGCGGCATCAACGTCTGCAAGGCGTGCACCAGTCATCTGGACGGCGCCGCCATCAATCCTTGCGTGGTCCCGGTTTCCGAGGCCGAGGGCAAGGAGGTCACGACGATCGAGGGACTCGCGGACGGCGACGTGCTGCACCCGGTCCAGGAAGCCTGGCTGGAGCAGGATGTCGCGCAGTGCGGGTACTGCCAGCCGGGCCAGATCATGGCGGCGGTCGCGTTGCTGAAGCAGACCAAGAACCCCACGGACGCGCAGATCGACGCGATCGAGAACGTCTGCCGCTGTGGTTCGTACTTCCGGATCAGGGAGGCGATCAAGAGCGCGGCCGCCAAGATGCGGTAGCACCTGCGGTTCGGCCGGGCAGGCTAACGCCGCATACGCGGAGCGGCGTAGGCTGTTCGGCCGAACTGGTGTTAAATATCGACTTCCAGGTACTCAGCGAGGAGGACCGAGGAAGCCATGCATTACGTCGACATCGCTCCCGAGGTCGCGGAACTGGCCGCCGAGGTGGAAAACCGGCTGCCGGAAATGATCAAGAACACCGTCGAGCAGATCCTCGACGAGATGCCGGTTTACCACGACGCCCAATTCGTCTCTTACGACCAGCTGCACGAGTCGGTGCGGGTCAATCTCGGTTTCGTGATGCGAACGCTCACGGGTTCGGGCTCACCGGACCTTTCGCAGGCGCGCGCGACCGGCCGCGCCCGCGCGCTCCAAGGCGCGCCGCTCCCGGAACTCCTGCGCGCGTACCGGATCGGGCTCACGGAGGTCTGGCACAAGTTCGTCGAGCTGACCGGCGCGCGCCACGATCTCGACGGTCTGGTCGCGGCGACGACCGCGATCTGGGCGCTTGTGGACGACTACGCCGAGGCGTTGACCACGGCCTACCGCGAGGCGACCGCCGAACTGATGCTCACCCAGCAGAACCGTCGCTCGGCTTTGGTGGAGGCGTTGTTCGCCGGCGGCACCGAGGGTTCGCTGTGGGACATCGCGCGGGTGCTGGAACTGTCGCTGGACGGAACGTTCGTCGTGGTCGCCGCGGAAGCGCCGTCAGTCGGCCAGGAACCGTTGCCGCAGATGGAAACCCGGCTGCGCGAGCGGTGTCACGCTTCGGCTTGGCGGCTGACGCCGGATCTGCAGGTGGGTGTCGTTTCGATGCGGGATCCCGAGGCGTCGCAGGTACTGATCGAATTGCTGCGCGAGAATTCTTCGGGGCGGATCGGAGTGAGTCCGGTGTTCACCGGGCTGGCCAATACGGCGCGGGCGTTGCATCTCGCGCGGGTGGCGTTGTCGAGCCTCATGCCGGGGTCCTCGGGGATCGTGCAGTTCAACGAATCGCCGCTGGCCGGACTGGTCGCGAGCGCGCCGGAGGCTTCGGTGCAGCTCGCGCATCACGTGCTGCGGCCGATCTTGGACCTGCCGGGTGATGACCGGAACGTGCTGCTGCTGACGTTGCGCGCGTGGTTCGAGCATCAGGGTTCGACGAAGCTGACGTCCGAGCGGATGTTCTGTCACCCCAACACGATCCGGCACCGGCTGAAGCGGATCACCGAAGAGCTGGGCCGGTCTTTGACGGACCCTGCCGATATCGCTGAGCTTGGGGCGGCTTTGCGTGCGCTGCACATGTTCCCCGAGACGGCGCATCTGCCTTCGCCGGGCCGCCGCTCCTAGGGGTCGTGAGTGTTTTGGCCGGTTAGAACCGGCCGTGCCACTCACGACCCCCAAAGGCGTCCTTCGTCGTGTACACGTCGCCCGTTTGTGGATGGTTGGTTGACACAAGAGGTCACCGTGTCTACCTTGGGTACGCGAGTCGGAGTGGTGTAAGCACGAGGAGGTGCGTCATGACGTCGATCGAGAATGCGGCCCCGGATCAGGTGACCTGGCGGGATGGCAAGCGTTATGCCTGGCTGCTCGGCCTGATCATCCCGACCGCGCCCTTCCTGGCCTGGGGACTCGTGTCCGCCACCGGGCTCGGGCTGTTCTGGTGGGCTGGCCCGATCATCGTCTTCGGCCTCATCCCGCTGATCGACCTGCTGGTCGGCACCGACGCGGAGAACCCGCCCGACAGTCTCATCGACTGGCTAGAGAACGACCGCTACTACCGCTGGGTCACGTACCTCTACCTGCCGATCCAATACGTCTCGCTGGCCGTAGCGTGCTGGCTGTGGACGACGCATCCGATGTCCATTGTGGACAAGATCGGGCTGGCGGTCACGGTCGGGATCGTCGCCGGCATCGGTATCAACACCGCGCATGAGCTGGGGCACAAGAAAGACCAGCTCGAACGGTGGCTGTCGAAGATCGCGCTGGCGCAGTCGGCGTACGGGCACTTCTTCATCGAGCACAACCGCGGGCACCACGTCCGCGTCGCGACTCCGGAAGACCCTGCCAGCTCGCGGTTCGGTGAGACGTTCTGGGGTTTCCTGCCTCGCTCGGTCGCCGGGAGCCTGAAATCCGCATGGGGACTGGAAAAAGCCCGGCTCGCCCGGATGAACAAGAGCCCGTGGACGCTGCGCAACGACGTGCTCAACGCCTGGGCGATGACCTTGGTCCTCTTCGGCGCGCTGGTCGCTTTCTATGGCGTGGAAGTGTTGCCGTACCTGCTGATCCAGGCCGTGTTCGGGTTCTCGCTGCTGGAAGCCGTGAACTACCTGGAGCACTACGGGCTGATGCGGCAGAAGGAGCCGCGCGGGCGTTACGAGCGGCCCGCGCCGCGGCACAGCTGGAACAGCAACAACGTGTGCACCAATGTTTTCCTCTATCACTTGCAGCGGCACAGCGATCACCACGCCAATCCGACCCGGCGTTATCAGGCGCTGCGCCATTTCGAGCAGGCGCCGCAGCTGCCTGCCGGGTACGCGTCGATGATCGTGTTCGCCTACCTGCCGCCGTTGTGGCGGAAAGTGATGGACAAGCGCGTGCTCGCGCATTACGACGGCGACATCACGCTCGCGAACGTCAATCCACGCAACCGCGACAAGATCCTCGCGAGGTACGGGTCGTGAGCAGGTTTCGTTGTCCGGTCTGTGACTACGTCTACGACGAAGCGGCAGGCGCGCCGCGTGAGGGTTTCCCGGCCGGTACCGACTGGGGCGCCGTGCCCGACGACTGGTGCTGCCCGGACTGCGGGGTCAGGGAGAAGATCGATTTCGAGGAGGTCGTGGCATGAAGGTCTACCGCTGTGAGGTCTGCGGGTTCGAGTACGACGAGGCACTCGGCTGGCCGGAGGAGGACATCGCGCCCGGCACGAAGTGGGACGAGATCCCGGACGACTGGTCGTGCCCGGACTGCGGCGCCGCGAAGGCCGACTTCGTGATGGTCGAGGTCGAACGGGCATGAGCGCCCTGATCGTGTCCACCTCGTTGACACGGTCTAGGGGTGCTGACAACGTGGTGGACATGGCACCCCGGGTCCCGTACGCCGAAGCCGCGAAGGTGCTCCTTCGTGACACACTGCTCAACGCCGCGTCCGACCTGCTGCGCGAGAAGTTGTGGCAAGACCTGAAGATGGGTGACATCGCCACCGCGGCCGGGGTCAGCAGGCAGACGCTGTACAAGGAGTTCCGCTCGCGTCAGCTGTTCGCCGAGGCGTACATCCTGCGCGAGACCGAGGTGTTCCTCGCGGCCGTCGAAGAGGCGGTCGTCGCGCATGTCGCCGAACCCCGCGAGGCGCTCGCGGCCGCGCTGGAGGTCTTCTTGACCGCGGCCGCCGAGGAACCGCTGATCAAGGCGATCGTGGCGGGCGACGACAGCGACGGCCTGCTGTCGACGGTCACCAACCACGCCGGCCCGATCCTGCACGGCTCGACCGTCCGGCTGACCGAGATGCTGGTCAAGCAGTGGCCGGACACCGATCACGAGGCGTTGAACCGGATTTCGCGCTACCTCGTCCGGCTCGCCGTCAGTTACGCGGCTTCGCCGGACGGCACGCCAGCCGAGATCGCGCGCGAGACCGTCACCGTGCTCGGGCCCTATCTCGATGAGGTGCTCGGCGGCTAGGTTTGGAACCATGCGCATCCGCATGCTCCTTTCCGCCGTGGTGGCCTTGTCGGTCGTGACCGCCGCGCCCGCGATGGCCGCCGACGACCAGCCGCTGCCCGGGTACACGATCGTCAACCCACCGCTGGCGCCCGCGACGGTGGGCGGCAAGCCCACCCGCGTGTTGCAAGGTGTGCACGGGCACGCCGCGTACGACATCGAGGTGCCGCCCCAGTGGAACGGCAAGCTCGCACTGTGGGCACACGGCTATCGCGGGCAGGGCAAGGTGCTGACCGTCGACCCGCCGGGGTACGGCCTGCGGCAGCGCATGCTCGACCAGGGCTTCGCGTGGGCGGCGTCGTCCTACTACGACAACGGCTATGACGTGAAGGCCGGCGTTACGACGACCCGCGAGCTGGCGTCGTTGTTCGGAAAGCTTGTTAAACGGCCTCGCGAGGTCTACCTCGCCGGAGTGTCCATGGGCGGACACATCATCGGGCGTTCGATGGAGGAGTACCCGGGTTTCTACGCCGGCGCGCTGCCGATGTGCGGTGTGCTCGGTGACCAGGCGCTGTTCGACTTCTTCTACGACTTCAACCTGGTGGCTCAGGATCTTTCCGGGGTGAACGCCTATCCGGTGCCCGCGGACTACCAGACCAACGCGGTGCCGAAGATGGAGCAGACGCTCGGGCTGAACGGGACGCTGACCGACCGCGGCAAGCAGCTGCGGGCGATCACCGTCGAGCGATCCGGCGGGGCACGGCCGGGTGCCGAGGCTTCTTTCGAGCTGTGGAAGCACTTCCTGTTCACGATCGCCGAGGCGCCCACCGGGCAGAGCCTCGCGGAATTCCCGGCGCAGCTGGCGACCAACATCTTCACCCGGTACACCCCGAACACCCCGGTCGACGTCAACCGGACCGTTCGCAGGGTGCCGCCGTCCAACCTGTGGGCCCGGTTCACACCGTCGCTGACCCAGATCCCGCACATCGCGGGAAGGCCGACCGCGCCGGTGCTGAGCCTGCACGGGCTCGGCGACATGTTCGTCCCGTTCTCGATGGAACAGGCCTACCGCGACGACGTCGCGCGGCACGGTCGCTCGGGTTCGCTGGTGCAGCGGGCGATCCGGACGTCGAACCACTGCGAGTTCAGCCCGGCCGAGGCGGGCACGGCCTGGGACGACCTGCTCAAGTGGGTGCAGACCGGCAAGCGTCCGGCAGGCGATGTCGTCAACGACCCGCGCGTGGTTTCGGCGGCCGGGTACGGCTGCAAGTTCACCGACCCCGCGGCGACGGGCGGAACCCGGGGCTTGTTCCCGAAGTGCGCGTGAAGGGCTCGTGAGTGTTGGGGGGGGGGTGGTGGGGCGGGAAGAAGACCAGTACCCGAGGGGGGGGTGTGGCGGGTGGGCTGGTTGTTGGGGGGTTGTGGTGGGGGGGGGT
>NZ_JBHWEB010000001.1:75454-162084 GCF_042734395.1 Amycolatopsis sp. NPDC059657
CCCGGCGGCGGGCGGCCCGCCGCCTTCTGGTACCACCCTCGCTCGTTGGATGTTGTGTTTCTTTCCCCGCTCCCACCCCCCCCCCCCAAACACTCACGACCCGCTAGGCGTCGGTCGACTTCTTCCAGAGGTTGATGTCGCCTTCGGTGGCGTACTGGTCGATGTCGCGGAGCTCCTCGGCGGTGAAGTCGAGGTTGGCCAGCGCGCCGACGTTGTCCTCGAGCTGCTTGACGCTGCTCGCGCCGATGAGCACCGAGGTCATGCGCGGGTCCCGCAGGCCCCAGGCCAGCGCGAGCTGGGCGAGGGACTGGCCGCGGCGCTGCGCGATCTCGTTGAGCGCGCGGACCTTCGCCAGCGCGGTCTCGTCGATCGTGTCCGGGTTGAGCGACTTGCCCTGCGCCGCGCGCGAGTCCGACGGGACGCCGTCGAGGTAACGGCTGGTCAGCAGCCCCTGCGCGAGCGGGGAGAACGCGATGCAGCCCGCGCCCTCCGCCTCGAGGGTGTCGAGCAGCCGGTCCTCTTCGGTCCAGCGGTTGAACATCGAGTACGACGGCTGGTGGATGAGCAGGGGAGTGCCCAGCTCACGCAGGAGCCTCGCGGCCTCGCGGGTCTTCTCCGACGAGTACGAGGAAATGCCCACGTACAGCGCCTTGCCGGAGCGGACCGCGGTGTCGAGCGCGCCGACCGTCTCCTCCAGCGGGGTGTCCGGGTCGAACCGGTGCGAGTAGAAGATGTCGACGTAGTCGAGGCCGAGCCTGCCCAGCGACTGGTCGAGCGAGGCCAGCAGGTACTTGCGCGAACCCCACTCGCCGTACGGGCCGGGCCACATGTCGTAGCCGGCCTTCGAAGACACGATCAGCTCGTCGCGGTACGGCTTGAAGTCGTCGGCGAGCAGGCGCCCGAAGTTGGTCTCGGCCGAGCCGTACGGCGGGCCGTAGTTGTTGGCCAGGTCGAAGTGGGTGATACCGAGGTCGAACGCGCGCCGCGCGATGGCGCGCTGGGTGTCGAACGGCTTGTCGTGGCCGAAGTTGTGCCACAGGCCGAGTGAGATGGCGGGAAGCTTCAGTCCGCTCCGGCCACAGCGCCGGTAGGGGAACGAGTCGTATCGGCTGGTCGCCGCAACGTAGGTCACGATTCGGGATACTAGGGCGCGTCTCGTAGGTCCTGTGCGATGGGAGTCGTGATCCAGGTGGTCGCTGGCGGTGCCGCGGGATCATCCTCGTACCGGGTTGTACTCGGGTGATCGCGCGGTGCCGTCAGCGACCACCTGGGCGCGGCTAGCGCGTGCAGGACCTACGAGACGCGCCCTAGCTGGTCATCCGAGCTTTGAGTGCCTGGACGCCGTCGCCGGAAAGATCAGGAAGCGCGCCGTCGACGCGCCCGGCGGCGAGCAGCAGGATGGCGCGCAGCGGACCCTCGACGAGCTCGCCGTCGCCACCTGACCAGTCGGCGTCGGTGGTCTTGAGCCGCAGCCCGCGGAGCTTCTTCTTCGCGTGGAAGGGAAAGCCGATCGTCCACACGCGCTCCAGCGCGACCAGGCCCGCCGCGGTCGGTATCGGGCGCTCGCGGCCGAGCGGGACCATGATGTCCTGGCCGTGCACCAGGATGTCGAGCAGCGGCTCGGTCGGCTTGGTGCCCGGCGCGCGCCGACGTGATCCGATCATTGACCGCAATTCGGTCACCAGTTCGGCGTTGGTGTGCCGCTCGGCGACCTCGGCCGTGACGTTGACGATCATCCGGTCGAAGTTGCCGCGAGCGCGGACGGCCTCGGTCACGGACCGGCCGACGCTCATCAGCTTCAGAATCGAAAGGTGGGCGGCGACGTCACGGACCAGCCACTTGTCGCACAGGCTTCGCCGGTTCCATTCCGCTTCGGACAGTTCGGTCAGCTGGTCGGCGAGTGTGGCCCGCTCGTGGTCGACTTCGCGCCAGTATTCGGTCATGACTACTCCTTGAGTGCCGCGGCGCCGTCGCCGGACAGGTGGGGAAGTGCGATCTCGGTCCGTCCCGAGACCAGCAGCAGGAGGTCTTCGACGGGGCCCTCGATCAGCTCGCCTTCGCCGGCGGACCAGCTGACGTCGACCGCGTTGAGGCGGAAGCCTTTCAGCTTCTTCTTGGCGTTGAACGGGAATCCCATCGACCAGATCCGCTCGACCGCTTTGAGCGCGGCCGCCGGCGGCATCGGCCGGGGCCGGCCGAGCGGGCGCATGATGTCCTGCGCGTGCAGCAGGATCTCGAACAGTGGCTCACTCGGCTTGGTCAGCGGAGCCAGCCTGCGCGAGCCGACGATGGCGCGCAGCCCGGCGACGAGTTCGGCGTTGCTGAACGGCGCGGCCTCCTTGATCGCGGACTCGTGGGTCATCCGGTCGAAGTCGCCCTTGGCCCTGATCAGCCCGCCGAGCATCTCGCCCCAGGTCTCGCGCGTCGGATACGTCAGGTGCGCGACGACCTCACGCGCCGTCCAGCCCTCGCAAAGTGAGGGCGTTTTCCACTCCGCCTCGGTGAGGTCGTCCAGCTGATCGGCGAGGCTCGCGCGCTCGCTGTCGATGTCACCCCAGTACTCGGTCACCGGCCCGCTCCCTTGGATTTAGTAAGGCTGCCTGAATATAATGCTGCCTGAAGAGTACGAGGAGGACGCTTGGAAGACAACACCCCGGCGCTGCTTTACCTGGCCTACCTGCGGCTGTCGGAGGAGATCAACGAGGCGGGCAAGGCCGCGGACCCCGACGTCCGGCCCGCGCACGCGACCGTGTTCATCAACATGGAGCACGACGGCATCCGCCTGACCAAGCTCGCCGAGAAGGCGGTGATGACCCCGCAGGCCATGGGCGAACTGGTCGACGACCTGGAGAAACTCGGCTACCTGCGCCGGGTGCCCGATCCCAGCGACCGCCGGGCCAAACTCATCGTCTTCACCGAGCGGGGTGAGCGCGCGCTCGACACCGCGTTCGCCGTGATCGGCGAGCTGGAGCAGAAGCTGCGCGACTTCATCGGGGTGGAGGCGCTGGAGCGGGTGCACCGAGCGCTTCGCAAGATCATCGACGAGTACTGAGGAAAAAGGTCAGCGCGGCCGCTGAACAACCATCCGGAATTTCGCCGTCCGTGAGCAGTGCTCGCACTTCTGGCCAGGTGAACCATCCCAGCTGGGAGGTTTCGCTCTTGTCGGCCTCGCCCTGCTGGACGACTCCGCCGCAGACGAAGAACTGGAACTGGTGCGTACTGATGCCCGCGAGTGAGTACTGCGTGACGAGATGCTCGGCCGAGGAGATCGCGTAGCCGGTCTCCTCCAAGACCTCGCGCCGGACGGCCTCCTCGGGGGTCTCGCCTTCGTCGCACCAGCCTGCCGGGATTTCCCAGCCCGGCCGTCCGATGGTGAAACGATGGCGCCGCGTCAGCAGCACGCGGTCGTCTTCGACGATCACCGCGCCGACGGACGGGCCTTCGAAACGGATCACGTGATGGTCGAACCGGCGCCCGCCGGGGATTTCGACCTCGTCGAGATCGAGGTTGACCCATGGCGAGGCGTAGATCCGCCGTGAGCCGTGCACGGTCCACCGCGTCGAGTCCCCAGACATGACTTCAACTCTAAACTCGTTTCATGAAACCGTTCCGGTTCGGCATCGTCGGTCATGGCTGGCGCGCGGACTTCTACCTCCGCATCGCCCATGCGCTGCCCGAGCGGTTCACGGTCGTCGGCGTCGTCACGCGCACGGCCGAGCGCGGCGCCGAAGTCGAACAAGCCTGGGGTGTGCCCACTTACCGGGACATCGACGGCCTGCTCACACGAAACCCGGACTTCGTCGTGACGTCCGTGCCGCGCGAGGCGAACCCCTCGGTCGTGACGGAGCTGGTCCGGCACGGTCTTCCGGTGCTGTCCGAAACCCCACCGGCGCGGGACCGCGATGAGCTTCGAAAGCTTTGGGCTGAGGTCGGCGCGTCGGGCCTGGTGCAGGTGGCGGAGCAGTACCCGTTCCAGCCGATGCACGCGGTCCGGGAAAGCCTGGCGCGTAAGGGAATTCTCGGCACGGTCACCGGCGCGCAGGTGTCGTCGACGCACGACTACCACGCCGTCGCGCTCATCCGCGGGCTGCTCGGCGCCGGGTTCGCGCCCGCGACCGTCAGCGCGCGACGGTTCGCGGCGCCGCTGGTGAAAGGCCCCGACCGCGCGGGCCGGCCTGACCACGAGGTCATGACCACCGCGCACCGGGTGGTCGCCACGCTCGACTTCGGGGACGGCCGCGTCGGGCTTTACGACTTCACCGACGGGCAGTGGTGGCATCCGCTGAGGACACATCGGCATGTCGTCAGCGGGTCGCATGGCGAGATCGTCGACGATGTCGTGCATCGGATGGCCGCCAGCAGCCGGATCGAGCGCAGGCAGACCGGAATGGACAGCAACCTCGAAGGCCACGCGCTCGACTCGCTGACCCTCGACGGCGAGGTGTGCTGGCACAATCCTTATTTCCCCGCAAGGCTTTCCGACGAAGAGATCGCCATCGCGAGCATGCTCGAGCAGATCGGGAACCAGCCGTACCCGCTCGCCGAGGCGTGCCAGGATCACCTGATCGCTTTGGCCATCAAGGAATCCTGGGAAACGGGCAGGCCGGTCACCACCACTCGGGAAGCGTGGGCTACCGAACCGCGTGCAGCGACAAGCGATTCAGGGCCGCTTCGAGACCATTGAGGACGGCGTTGCAGTCGCGGCGCAGGGTTTCGGCGTCGTTCGCGGTCACCAGGAACACGCCCAGCCAGTTGCGTGAGCCACCCGACGGGTCGTATGGCGGCACCGGCTGGCAGGTCGGCATCGCGAAGGCCTTCGACTCCTCGATGGTGCTGCCCTCTGACAGGATGCTGCTCCAGTCGACGGCGCCCGGATTCCACAAAGGAGTTGTCTGCCAAGGGTTTCCGGCGGAATCGGTGGCGATCACCGCGACCGAGGCCGCCGCGCGGGTGCCCTCGACGAGCATGCGGGACGGGTACTCGACGTCCTCGCCGAGCAGCTGCCGGGTGAGCATGCCGATCACGTCGAGGCCGTAGACGGTCTCGATCTCCTCGGTGATCAGCACACCGCCGAACCGCGCGCCGGTCTCGATCAGCTTCGGGCCGTCGGCGGTGAGCTTGAGTTCGGTGTGCGTGCCGCAGGTGTCGAGGCCGAGCGCGTCGACCGCTTGGCGGGACACCTCTTCGAGCTGTCGCTGCAGGTCGACCGGCAGCGCGCACGGCGCGGTGCTCGCGACCTCGGTGAACGGCGGGATCGACGGCAGCCGCCCGGTGATGCACAGCGGGTGATAGACCCCGTCCGCCACGATGCCTTCGACGCTGACGTAGTCGCCGTAGCCCGAATCCGGGTACCAGCCCTCGGTGGAGCTGTCGATGATCTCTTCGACCAGCAGGTCGCCGTCGGTGCCGGACTGGTACAGCTCGTTCATTCCGACCTCGCTGCCCTTCTGCAGCGCTTGGGCGACTTCGGCCCACGCCGGGCCCGCCTCGTCAGGCGTGTTGAGCACCAGCTGGGCGACCGAACCCGCACCCCAGGCCGGCTTGAGCAGCATCGGCGCACGCAACGTCTCGAGGGCTTTGCGCAGGTCGTCTTCGCTGGTCACGCGCCGGAAAGCGGGGATCGGCGAGCCGGAAGCCGCCCACGCTTCGCGCATCAGCCGCTTGTCGCGGGCTTTGACCAGGTTCGGGCCGGCGCCGCGCAGGCCGAGCTTGGCCGCGACCTGCGAGACCATCAGCACGGCGAACTCGGACAGCGTGAGGATCGCGTCCGCGCCCAGCTCACGCGCGAACTCGGCGATGTAGTCGACGAGCGCGTCGCCGCGCAGGTCCGTGCGGCGCTCGGTGATGCTGGTGCACGCGGGCCGCCAGTCGTCCTCGCCCGCTTCCGGCATCGGGCTCAGCGCGAGCACGTGGAGTTCGCCGCAGGCCGCGATGCGCGGGAACGCGTACTCCAGCGGCGCGCCGCCCCTGACGTAGAGGTAGAGGATCTTGCTCATCATGTTCCTTTCAAGCTCGGCACGCGGTGCTGCCGTTTGACCAGATAGATCAAGGAGACGAGTGCGCCCATCAAGACGGCGGTGCCGATGGCCACGAGGATCAGGAACTCGTTCATCTTCCCGGCGGACAGATAGCTGCCGAGCGCCAAGATGACCAGCGCGCACACCGCGCGGTCGATCAGCGACTCGAGCGAGAGCAGGGTGGCGCGGCAGCGCGGGTCGGTGATCGCGTTGTTGATCAGCTGACGCTGGATCGGGAACGCCAGCCCGCTGGAGAACGAGAACACGCACAGGCACGCGATCGTCGCCGCCAGCCCGGCCGGGACCACCAGCGCGAGGCAGCCGCCCATGATCAGGGTCAGCACGAAGATCGCCCGGATGTCCCCGAGATAGCGTCGCGGCCAGGACGGGCGCGCGGCGCCGAGCGCCTCGAACACCGTCGTGCCCGCCATCACCAGGCCGAACGCCGCGACCGGCAGCTGCTTCGAGTCGAGGATCGGCTGGAACAGGTTGCTCTGCAGGATTCTGACCAGCGTGAACACCGCGACACCCTGCACCATCAGCAGGATCAGCATCCGCGACTTGCGCAGCAGCACCCAGGACGGCCCGAGCGAACCCCACTTCTCGGCCTTCTCATGCGGCTGGTCGCCGGGCAGCGGTGGCAGCCGCATCGCGACGACCGCGGCGACGCCGACACTCAGCGCCGAGAGCAGGTATGGCGAGGGCATGTACCACTGCATCAGCAGACCGGCGGCCGGGAGACAGACGATCCGGCCGACCAGGCTGTACGCCCGCGCGCCGCCCTCCGCCTGGCGATAACGGTCGTCGGCGCCCCGGCGGTGCAGGTATTCGTACAGGTAGGCACTTCCCGCGCCGGAGGTGAGTGAATAAGCGACCGCGGTCAGCAGGAAATGCGACAGAAAACCGAAATAGGACGGCCACAGCACCGGCGCCAGATTCGCGAGCAGGAGCGTCCCGGCCCCCGCGACGAGGAATTTCCGGTAGTCGAACCGGTCGGCCAGCACACTCGCCGGGATGTCCAGCAGCAGGAACGCGACGTAGTAGATGCTCTGGATGCCGAAGATCTCGCCGTCGGAAAGCCCGACCTGCCGCTGGTACAGGTAGAAGATGGGCAGCCACCAGAGCAGCCCGTTGAACAGGGAGAAGGTCTTGTAGAGCCGGATCACCCGGCTGACGTCGGTCACCCCGCGTACGGGCGTAGCTGGAGCAGGTACACCGTCTTCGCGTCCGCCGCCCACTCGATGTCGACCGGGCTGCCGAAGGTGTAGTCGGGCGCGAAATGTGACTGCAGCAGGCGGCCCGCGAGCGCGAGCTTCTGCAGCTGGTCCTTGGCCGCGCTGTCGAGGTCGACACCCGCGGCGCCGAGCGAGACCGTGCGGCCGCCGCCCTCGACCGTGTTGTAGAGGTACTGCAACGGGACCGTGTTGCCCTCCATCACGTCGGTGACCTTCGGCGTGGCGTTGAGGTAGACGTTGCGGAAGTCGCTCTGCGCCATGGGATTGCTGGTCACCAGCACGCCACCGAGGTCGGCGGCGACCTGCTCCTGGATGATCACGCCCATGTAGCAGTCGTCGAGCGAGATGCCAGCCTGCTCGCGCAGCCGCACGCTGCGCGCCGACACCAGCGAGGCCCAGACCTCCTTGATGCTGTCGACGATCGTGAGCGCGGTGCTGACGTGGTTGATCGACTCGTAGATGCCCGCCGCGGAGAAACCCGCCAGGTCTTCGGCGTTCGACGAACTGCGCACGACGAACGTGCTGGTGCCGGACAGGTGCTCGACGATCGCGTCGTCGATCTCCTTGAGGATCGGCTGCGGGATCTTCGCGCCGCGGATGAGCCGCTGCAGCTGCACGCAGAGCGCGTCGATTTCCCGGGCGCCGAGTTCCAGCGCCATCTTGAGCTTGCCGATGGCCTGCTGGATGCTCGGCGAGGACTCCAGGAACCGTTGGTGCAGTGAGAAAGGAAGCGCGATCCCGCGTGGCACGCTGAGGTGGTCGGCGAACAGCTTGGCCGCGGCGGCCGCCATCGCGCTCGAGTCTTCGGGATCGGCGACGCCGAGCTGCTTGGCCAGATAGCCCATCAGGTTCTTCCGCGGCGGGCGCGGGATGCGGTAGAAGCCGAACAGCCGGTTGGAGCCGTGCTCCATCACCTCGAACAGCTCACCGAGGTTGGCTGCCTTGGTGCCGTAGCGGTACGCGTCGTCCCAGCGCAGGCCGGGCAGCGGAACGATCGGGCTTTCGGTGACCTCGGGCCGTTCCAGCACGACCTGGCTGGCGACCCACGAGGGATGGTTGTCCGCTTCGGACGGCCGCTCGATGCGGTCGAGGCCGATCGCGGTCCGCGAACCGTCCACTGTGTACTCGACCCACTGGCCGTCGAGCGGCTCCGCCGTCTCGAACACGCCGAGCTGGACCGCGTTGGGGATCTGCCAGCCCGCGGCCAGGATGTTGGTGTGGGACAACGGGGTGGTGTGCTCGGCGTTGATGATCCCGGCGAGGCGCGGGATGTCGTCCGGCACCCGGTGCATGGCGATGATGTCGTGCCACTGCAAGGGATCCGTGGTCTCGCGATACTCCTGCTCGGTGCGGAACAGCCGGAGCCTGCCCCAGGTCTTGCCGGGGTTCAGTGCGACGAACGGCGCGGAGGAGAACAGTTCGTGCGCGAGGATGCGGGGCAGTTCGGCTGCCGGGATCTGCTCGACGTAACCCTCTTGCAGATGGTTGGCGGGCTTGAGCAGCAGCGGCAATGCCTGGTCGACGTGATCGCGGACGAAATTGTAGAAGAACTGGAGCATCTCGGCGGTCATGGTGTCCGCTTCGACGGTTTCCAGTGAGAAGAACCGCGGTTCCTGGTTCACCTCGGGATCGGCGAGCCTGTGCAACGAGAGAATGCCGAGGCAGAATCGGCGATCCGGTTTGTTGTAGACCTCGTAATTGAATGAGTCGAGCGAATTTTCCAATTCCATCATGGGAATTCCGAGAATATGCCGTGCGATGTATTTCACGTGGAAGAGGTCGTGCGCGCTGTTGATGAAGTGGATCTTCGAGGTCTCCCCGTCCACCACCAGTTTGACGTACGGGTAGCTGGACAGCGTGCCCGAGAGCTGCGAGAACGCCGACAGGGTCAGCCGCTCGCCGATCAGTGCCGGAATCGATCCGGACAGTTCCGGCGTGCTGCCGGGTTCGCTATTCGTCGTCATGCCTGCCACATCAGTCGCGGTTGTTCCGTTCGCCTTCCAGGAGGCCGATACTCAAGGCTATAAGCGGCACTCGCGCGGATGCTACCCCTAATTGTCCGGAATAGGGGAGCGTCCGGCCTGCTAGTGTTCATCCTTACAGGTGGAATGCCGAACAAGGGGTCCAAAAGATGCGCGTTCTGTTCGCCGGTGTCCCGGCCATCGGGCACCTGTTCCCGTTGGTGCCACTGGCGGCCGCGCTGCAAGCCAGAGGTAACGAGGTGTTGTTCGGCTCGCTCGACGGCGGCGAAGTGGTGACCTCCTCCGGTTTGCCTTTCGTCAACGCGCTGCCCGGTTTGGACTGGCGCACCGAGCTGCGCCGTCGTGCCTCGGCGGAACGCCCTGACCTGCTCGCCCGTACGGTCGAGACCAACTCGGGTGACCGCGAGGTCTTCGTCAGGCTCGCGGCTCTGGTCAACGACTCGGTCGTCGAATCCTTTGTGGACCTCGCGCTGCGCTGGCGCCCCGACGTGGTCGTCTACGACTACCTGTTCCCGGCCGGTCTGCTCGCCGCCGCCCGGCTCGGCGTCTCCGCGCTGCAGTGCGACCTGGGATTCATCCGGACGGGTCGGCTGCGCGACCTGATGCTGGCCGACCTGGCCCCGGCGCTGGATCGCCTCGGCATCGATGTCCCTGCGCCGGTGGGCGTGCTCGACGTCGCACCGCCCAGCATGGCTCTGGCTCAGAAAGACGGCTGGCCGATGCAGCCCATCGCGTTCAACGGCGTGTCCACCCTGCCCGCCTGGCTCGCCACCCGCGCGGACCGGCCACGGGTGGCGGTCACGCTCGGCACCGTCCCGCCGAAGGTCGACGGACTGACCAGGGTGGACCGCCTCATCGCGGCCGCCGCCCAGGTCGAGGCCGAGTTCGTGCTGGTCATGGGCAAGATCGACATCTCGACTCTCGGCGAGTTACCGGCCAATGTGCGCGCGGTGGGCTGGGTACCCTGGGACGGCGTCGTCGCGGGCTCGGACGCGACCATCCACCACGGCGGCGGCGGAACCGCACTCACCACGCTGGTCCACGGCGTCCCGCAACTCGTGCTCCCCGACGGCTCGGACCGCTACGCCAACGCCGACGCCGTCCACGCCAGGGGAGCGGGCCTGCGCGCGACCGCCGAAGACCTCTCGCCCGCCTTGCTGGGGCGGCTCCTCACCGACGAGAAGCTTCGCCTGGCCTCGCGTGAGGTCGCGGCCGAGATCGCCGCGATGCCCACGCCCGCCGACATCGCCGCCCGCGTCGAAGCCCTGGCCTGACCTGGGAAAAAAATCCCAATGCGGCTTTCGTCAGGTTTCAGCACGCCAATGTGGCTTTCGTCAGCTCAAAGCTGACGAATGCCACATTGGGATTTTTTGAGGGCGGGCGCCGGTTACTGGCGGGTAGAGTCGCGGGCGTGACCGGGACCAAGTTCTTTGAGTCGGTGGACGATGTCGAGGCCAGGCTGGCCGAGACCGGGTATCTGGCGTCCGAGGCCGTGGCGACCACTGTGTTCCTCGCCGATGTGCTGGGTAAGCCGTTGCTGATCGAGGGACCGGCGGGCGTCGGTAAGACCGAGCTGGCCAAGGCGGTCGCGCAGGCCAGCGGGTCGCGGCTGGTGCGGCTGCAGTGCTACGAGGGCGTCGACGAGTCGCGGGCGCTTTACGAGTGGAACCACGCCAAGCAGCTGCTGAGGATCACCGCGGGGCGCGATGAGACGTGGGATGACGCGCGGACCGACATCTTCAGCGAGGAGTTCCTGCTCGCCAGGCCGCTGCTGACCGCGATCAAGGGTGATGAGCCGACCGTGCTGCTCATCGACGAGACCGACAAGGCCGATGTCGAGATCGAGGGGCTGCTGCTCGAGGTGCTCGGCGACTTCCAGATCACCGTGCCCGAGCTGGGCACCATCAAGGCGACCCGGCCGCCGTTCGTGGTGCTCACGTCCAACGCCACCCGTGAGTTGTCCGAGGCGCTGCGCCGTCGCTGCCTGTTCCTGCACATCGGGTTCCCGGACGCGGAACTCGAGCAGCGGATCGTGCGGCTCAAGGTGCCTGGACTCGATGACACGGTGGCCGAGTCGCTGGTCAAGGTGATCACCGCGCTGCGGGCGATGGAACTGCGCAAGGCGCCCTCGGTGGCTGAGACCATCGACTGGGCGCGGACGCTGCTCGCGCTCGGTGCGGACAAGCTCAGCGACGATGTCGTCCGGGCCAGTCTCGGCGTGATCCTCAAGCATCAGGATGACGTGCTCAAGGCCGGTGCCCGGCTGGAGCTCGACCAGCCATGAGCGTGCCGACGCGGCTCGTCGAGTTCGTGGAAGCCTTGCGGGAGCACGGGATTCCGGCAGGCCCGAGTGAGACGGTCGACGCCGCCGCCGCGCTTCAGGTGCTCGGGCTCGCCGACCGTGAACGCATGCGCGAAGGACTGGCCGCCGCGCTCGTGCGGCGCGGGGGACAGCGGGCCGTGTTCGACGCGACCTTCGACCTCTACTTCCCGCTCGGTGAAGGAGCGCCCGAGCGGGCGCGCGGCAACCCGGCCGACACCGAGGACCTGCGCGCTCAGCTCGCGGACGCGCTCGCCGCCAACGACCAGGCCGAGCTCACGCAGCTGGCCGGGCTCGCCGTCGACATGCTCGGTCAGTACGGCGAGGCCAACGGTTCGGGCGGCGGCTGGTCCGCGCACCAGGCGCTGGACAAGCTGCAGCCGCAGACGTTGATCGTGCGCGTGCTCGCGGCCATCCGCGCCGGCACGCCCGCCGAGTTCACCGACCGGCTCGACCGCGACGACGTCCGGCGCCGTGTCGAAGACTTCCGTGAGCTGGTGCGGACCGAAGCCCGACGCCGGGCCTCGGAGCTGCGTGGACGCGAGCGCGTCGCGCGTCATGGCGTGGCCCCGAGCGCCGATCGCGTCGACTTCCTGCTGGCCAGCCGCGCGCAGCTCGCCGAGTTGCGCCGGGCCGTTCATCCGCTCTCACGCAAGCTTGCCACCCGGCTGGCCGCGCGCAGGCGCAGGCACGCGCGCGGGCAGATGGACCTGCGGCGGACGTTGCGGCGGTCACTGTCCACCGGCGGGGTTCCGCTCAAGCCGGCGTATCGCAGGCACGCGCCGGGGCGGCCGGAAATCGTGCTGCTGTGCGATCTTTCCGGTTCGGTGGCCGGGTTCGCGAACTTCACCATGCTGCTGGTCCAGGCGCTGCGGGATCAGTTCAGCAAGATCAGGGTCTTCGCGTTCATCGACGCCTGCGACGAGATCACCCACCTGGTGGACAGCGGCGCCGCCGATCCGGAGGACCTCGGCGCCCGCATCCTCGCCGACGCGACGCTGACCCGCTGGGACGGGCACAGCGACTACGGCAACTCGCTGCGGGAGTTCACCGAGCGCTACGCCGACGCCGTCGGTTCGCGGACCTCCGTGCTCATCCTCGGCGACGCCCGCACGAACGGCGGCGACCCGAATCTGCCCGCGCTGCGCCAGATCCTTGCGTCGGCTAAACATGCTTATTGGCTCAACCCCGAACGCACCGAACTGTGGTCGACGGGCGACTCGGCCGCACGTGAATACGCCACTTGCATTCCGATGCATGAATGCCGCAACGTGCGGCAATTGACGCGCTTGGTCACGCGTCTACTGCCGGACTGACAACGGTTCGCACCACCGCCTCCCGCGCCCGTCGTGATCGGCGGGCCGCTCACGTACCGTCGGTGGGTCCTAGCCGGCACGCCTGCACGGGGGAGTCGCATGACCGAGCCGAGCGCGTTCGGCCGACCGATCCGGCGGGGCGTCGTGTTCGGTGCCGGGGTGCTGCTGGGCCTGTTGGTCGGCGGCGGCGGGGTCGCTGTCGCCTGGTCGGCCACGGCGACGTCGGAGACGCCGAGCGGTGCGGACGCGGACGCCGCCGCGGCCTGTCTCGTGATCGACAAGGCGGAGACGCCGACGCTGAAAGGCCTCGATCTGACCGTAGCGCGCCGCTGGGACGCGGCGGCCGAACTCGCGGAAGCGGCCGCGGCCGGTGACGCCGGATATCAGCCGCTGGCGGATTCGCTGACGAAAGTGCGCCAAGCGATGCAGTTGACCAATCTCGGAATCGAGTTCACCACGTCGATCAAGCGCGCCAAGGAATTCTGCGCGAATCGCTAGGGTTTCAAAGCGGCTTTTCCGTAGGCGTCGGCATTGCTGAACACCTCGCGGCCATAGGCGGCCGAGTTGTTGTACGTCAGCACCGCGGTCCACCAGCCGACCGGGTCGGCGAGGTCGCCGCCCTTCGCGCACATGTAGCGGGCCGTGGTGAGCGCGGCGTCGTCGATGTTCTGCGGATCGGGCGCGGCGCCGTCACCGCTGGCGCGGGCGCTCCACCGCTTCCAGGTGGCGGGCAGGAACTGCATCGGGCCGACCGCGCGGTCCCACTCGGCGTCGGTGTCGAGCTTGCCCTTGTCGGTGTCGGCGATCTTCTGGAATCCCGGCGAGCCGTCGAGCGCGGGCCCGATGATCGGCGGGCTCACATCGCCGTCGGCGTCGACGTCGGAGTTGCCGTGCCTGCCGTGCTGCGACTCGATCCGGCCGATGCCGGCGATGGTCGCCCAGGTGATCTGGCAGTCCGGGGTCTTCGCCGCGGTGACGGTGGCGGCGTTGACGTACGCGCGCAGCGCGCGCAGGGGAATGTCAGTGCGGTCGGACACCTTCGCGACCCAGGCGTCGAGCGTCTCCGCCGACGGCAGCGCGCCCGCCTCGCCGGGGATCGCCGTCCGGGGCTCCGGCAGCAGCGCGGGCACTTCGAACCGCGGCTTGATGGGCACGACCGGGCGGCTGCTCAGGCTGTCGAAGATCCAGATCGAGACGGCGATCAGGCAGGCCACCACGAGCATGGCGACGATCGCGCAACCACGGCGGCTTTTCCGCTCGGGGTGCGGCGGCTGCTCCTGGTCCAGCAGGCTCAGCGGCGAGGTGCGCGAATCGGTCACCAGTCCCACGGTACGGGAACTCCGGGCTACCGGCCGGTCGCCCGTGCTCGGGCGCGATCTAGCTCACGCCCGAGCAACCTCGGAGCTTCAAGGCGCCGAGGGACCCACGTCGGCCGTGGTGAGCGGAAGCCGCACCGGCGCGGTGGTCGACGACGCTTCGACGGCGCCGATGTCCGGCGGCGAAAGCCGTTGCCGCCCTTCGACGTCCTCGGTGAGTATCGCGTTCGCCGCACCGGCTCGCAGCGCGGGACTGTCCGGCCCCGGCTGGAACACGCCTGCCACGCGGACCAGTTTCGGGTCGGCCACGCGGAAGCCCGGGCCGCTGATCCCTGGTGTGCCACCGAAGAGGAGGTTGGCCGCGTAGGTCGATTTCGTCGGCGTGGAACCATGTCCGATGTTCGTGCCGCCCGAGCGGACGATGTTGCCGGAGAAGGTCAGGTTCAGCGGCGGCGCGGAACCGCCGCCGAAGTCGACGCCGGACGTGATGCCGATGAAGGTGTTGCCCGCGACGACCGCGTTGCGCACCTGCGCGTGCCCCTTGAACTCACCGCTCGGCGGCACGCCGGGTGGCGGGTTGCCCGGCTTCGGGTCGCCCGCGTTGAGGATCAGCGGTTTGTCGATGACTTCGACGTAGTTGTTGTAGATCAGGTGGTTGTCCTCGCTGAGCCGGATGCCCTGCGCCTTCTTGTTGCCATCGCTGAAGACGAAGTTGCCCTGGATGACGTTGTCGACGCCCGCCCTGATGTTGATGGTGCCGGAACTGGCGCGGACCGTGTTGAAGCGGAACGTGTTCGCGGATCCCTTCAGCGACAGGATCTCCGCGTCGCCGTCGCAGTGCACGAGCAGGTTGTACTCGAACACGGTGTGGCTCTTGAAGTAGTCGCCCGGCGGGCCGAAACCGCCGACCCGCAACGCCTCGCCGCCCTGGTCGCCGGAGGCAAGGTCGTGGAAGTAGTTGTGGTCGACGAGCGTCGTGGTCGGCGTGTACGGGTTCTGTCCTATCTGGACGAAGTGGCCTTCCTGCTTCTTCGGGCCCATCTCGTTGTGGTCGACCCGGTTGCCGTCGCCGTTCTTGCCGTACAGCTGCACGAACTCCTTGGCGGAACTGCGGAATACACTCCGGGTCACACGTGAGCCGACCGTGTCGGTCATCCGGAAGTTCGCACTTCCGGTGAATGTGAAACCTTCAAAGGTGACATGGGACCCGGTGACCGCGACGGTTCCGGAACTGAATCCGGCCTTCAACCGGTTCTTCGCGGAGATGACGATCGGATTCGCGGCCGAGCCGGAATTCTTGGCCGCGACCGCGTTGTAGGTGCCGTCGGCCAGTGACAGGCAATCGCCGGGTTTCGCGGCGGTGAGCGCGGCGGAAAAGGCGCTGTTACCGCTCACCGGGATGGTCCGAAGGCAGGAGTCCCCCGACGGTGGCGCCGCGCCCGCCGGTGTCGCGGGAGAGAGCAGCAAAAGTGCTGTGAGCAGTGAAAACAGGCGTGAGCCTGCCATGGTTCGTCCTCTCGGCTGGACGTCTCACGGCGGCTCGAACAGCCTAATCGTAAGGGGATTTTCTCGCAATCGTCGAAGGTATCTTGTTCCTCGCTGACGGAACTCTTACGCTGAGCGCGCCGCCGCCACCCGCCTCCCAATGTAGAGAGGTTGCCGCACATATGTTGAGGAAGACGGCGGTTCTAGCCGCCCTTGCCGCGCTCGTTTTAGGCGCGCAGACAGCCGAAGCCCAGGTCGAACCCGGTGGCTGGAGCAGTGATTCCCCGGGATTCAACGTGCAGGAGCGAGGCTGTGGCAAGGTCGACAATCTGACCTTCACGCTGACCTGTTCCACCGCCAGTGGTGACCAGCGGGCGGAACGGCGCTATAACACGTACTCCGGTGGTACACACCAATTCGAAGGCTCGTTCCGGATCGTCAGCATGGGCGGGACGCGCATCAGCTTGAAGCAGACGTTCCGCGACGCGCCCAACGCGGGCCCGGACTTCATGATGGCCGTCGAGCGCGGCGGCAGGCTTTACGCCGTGCACGGTGGCGCCACGATCGCCTCCGGTGCGACCGTCGGCACCACGGTCAAGGTCAACACCGTCCACCAGGTCGGCAAGGAGCACCGCACGTACATCAACGGTTCGCTGAAGTACAAGTCGGCCAGCGCGGGCGGCAACTACTACGACAAGTTCGGCGCCTACCGCACGGCGAGCGGTCAGGGGCCGGTGACCGTGGTCTGGAGTGGCATCCAGTTCTGGAAGAAGTAGCTTGAAGCTGCTGAAACTGGCCGTGGTGGCGGGTATCGCGCTGAGCGCGTGCTCGTCACCCGGCCAGGCCCCGCAGGCGGAGCGGCTCAGCGCGGAACTCGTCACGCCGATCGAGGTCCGGCTGAACTGGCGCGCCGACGAACCGGGCGTCGCCGGTCGCGTTGTCGAGTTCGCGAACGATTCATCCGGCAAGTTCACGATCCTGCAGTTCATGCCGCCGTCGCAGACCACGTACACGCATCCGGACCTGATGCCGGAAACGCCGTTCTATTACCGCGTGCGGCCGTTTTACGGACCCGTCTCCGAGACGGCCGAGGTGACGCTGCCACCCGGTGACTTCGACGAGAACGACCAGCGGAACGACCATGAATGGGCGCCGCCGAAAGCGCTTCCCGAACCCGGCGTGGCCAAGCAGCCGATCAAGGGAACCGCCGGGGGAGCGCCCGGCAGGCTGACCGCGGAAGTCATGCACGCCAACGGGATCAAGTTCACCTGGTCGGACCAGGCGAGCGACGAGGATGGCTACCTGCTTGAGGTCAAACCGGAAGGCGCGCCGGACTTCCGCGAGGTGACCGTGCTCGATCCGGACATCAATTCCGTCGGTCTTATCACCATGCCCGACGAGAAGAAAGCCACCTACCGGGTCAGGGCGTTCTACTACGGCCCGGAGTCGAACGTGGTGCATGAGACGACCGGTAAGGACCCGTTGGACCGATGAGCGACCGGTGTCGGATTTGACCGTTGACAGCCGATCGGGGAGCTGGTGTGATCGGGCGCACAATGGTTAGGAAACTTTACTAACCATGACTCCGCCGCCGTCGTCACGTTCCGCCAGATGAACCAACCGGAGGCATTCGATGTCCCGCTCAAGATGGCGTGTACCACTGCTGACCCTGCTGGCCACCGCGGCCGCGACGGTCATCGCCCAGCCTGCCGTCGCGGCTCCAGTCCTGTACGAATCCGAAAACGCCGTGATCACCAAGGGGGTGGTCGAGTCCAACCACGCCGGGTTCACCGGCACCGGCTTCGTCAACTACGACAACACCACCGGCGGGTACATCGAGTACACCGTCACCGTGGCGCAGGCGGGCTCGGCGAAGCTGACTTTCCGCTACGCCAACGGAACCACGGCCAACCGGCCGCTCGACATCAGTGTCAACGGCACCCTGGTCTCGGACAACCTCGCGTTCCCCGGCACCGGCGCGTGGACGACCTGGAAGACCACCACCATCACGGCGAGCCTGCCGGCGGGCACGTCCAAGATCCGCGCGACGGTGGCGGGCATCGACGGCCCGAACTCCGACTCGCTGTCGGTCGAGGTCGGCGGCCCGCCGGACGATGTGCCGCCGTCCGCGCCCGGTACCCCGACCTCGTCCGCGGTCGGCTGCTCCAGCGCGACGCTGAACTGGGCGCCCTCGACCGACAATGTCGGCGTCGCCGGGTACAACGTCATCGCGAACACCGGCAACATCGTCGCCACGACACCGCAGCCGCCCGCGACGGTCACCGGCCTCAGCCCGGAGACGAGCTACACCTTCAGCGTCGAGGCGTTCGACGGGGCCGGCAACAAGTCCCCGCGCAGCGCGCCGATCGCCGTCACCACGACGAAGTGCACCGGCGGCACCACCCCGGTCGCGATCAACGGCCAGCTGCACGTGTGCGGTGTGAAGTTGTGCAATCAGTACAACAAGCCGATCCAGTTGCGTGGCATGAGCACGCACGGCATCCAGTGGTACGCCCAGTGCGTCAAGACGGCTTCGCTCGACGCGCTCGCCACCGACTGGGGCGCTGACATCCTGCGCATCGCCATGTACATCCAGGAAGGCGGCTACGAGACCAACCCGCGCAAGTTCACCGACCTGGTGCACGGCTACATCGAAGAGGCGACCAAGCGCGGCATGTATGCACTTGTTGACTGGCACCAGCTCAGCCCCGGTGACCCGAACTACAACACCGCGCGCGCGAAGACGTTCTTCACCGAGATCGCCCAGCGCCACAAGGACAAGGTCAACATCATCTACGACGTCGCCAACGAGCCCAACGGTGTCAGCTGGGCGAAGGTGAAGTCCTATGCCGAGCAGGTCATCCCGGTGATCCGCGCGCAGGACCCCGACGGCGTCGTCTTCCTCGGCACGCACGGCTGGGCGACGTTCGGCATCTCCGACGGCCGTAACGAGAGCGACATCCTCAACAACCCGGTCAACGCCACGAACATCATGTACACCTTCCACTTCTACGCGGCGTCGCACCACGACGAGTACCTCAACGCGCTGAAGCGGACCGTGGACAAGATCCCGGTGTTCATCACGGAGTTCGGCACGCAGACCTCCAGCGGTGACGGTGGCAACGACTTCGCGTACTCGCAGAAGTACATCGACTTCCTGAACGCGAACAAGATCGGCTGGACCAACTGGAACTTCTCGGACGACGAGCGGTCCGGCGCGGTCTTCAAGGCCGGCACCTGTGCGGGGAACAATTTCACCGGTACCTCGGTGCTGAAGCCCGCCGGTGTCTGGGTACGAGACCGTATCCGGACCCCCGACGACTTCCCGACCAGTTAGCCGGAGTTCCGACCTCTTAGTGGAACGGGGGTTTTCGCTCGCCGAAACGGTGAACGAAAGCCCCTGTTCTCGCGTATCCCTCAGTGGGGTGACGCATGTCATACCGTGCGGTATGGCAAGCGCGATCGAGTAACGGAATGGGTACGGGAAGGGGCGATCATGGCGATTGTGTGACTCTGGTTACCGCACGGTAACCAGGCAATGCGACCTAAGTCACCGACGGTGGTTGCCGCATTTCCGTGTCACCTTTTCAGCGGTCAGCGGTTCACCGGTTTCGCGGTACCGCGCACGGGTCGAATTTGACTGGAAGACCACTCATGTTTACGGTCTGTGCCGGGACTGAGCGGGACCACGGTTGAGCCGATCCGGCCAGCGAAACTTGGGGGCGTGACCCAGGTAACGGACACCAGACCGCGCCGAAATCGCTTGGCGCGCCGGAAGGACAACTGACCGCGGTGAAGAAGATCTCCATTCGGCGTAATGGTACTTCGTCTATTCGGACGCGAGTACTGATGATCGCCCTCATTCCGAGTGTCGTGCTGATGCTGGTCGGATTCGCGGTCGGCGGATATTTGATCTATGACGCGGTGCACGGCCGCGAGTACGCCACGAAGATCCGCGAATCGGAAGCCCCGTCGATCCCGTTCTTCGTCGCGTTGCAGGAAGAGCGCCGCCTCACGCTGCGTGAGCTCGCAGGCAACAAGACCGAGCACGCCGCGCTTGTCGCCCAGCGCACGAAGACCGATGCCGCCTCCGCCGGCGTCTCGGCCAACCTGCAGAAGTTCGTCGGCGACGCGCCGGACAGCGTCCAGCGCAACATCGCCACCGTCGGCGGGCTGTTCCAGAAGCTGCCGCAGACCCGCCAGCTCGTCGACAGCGGCCAGATCCCGTCGCTCGACGCGTTCAACTTCTACAACAAGATCCTCGACCAGTTCGTCGACGGTGTCACCGGTCTCGCGCAGGACGCGCCCAACGCGGAGAACGCCTACCAGCGGATCACCGCGGTGCCGCTGTTCACCGCGATCGACCAGCTGCAGCGCTCCGACGCGCTCGCCGCGGCCGCGGTCACCGGCGGCGGCTTCTCCGACGACGACTACCGCGCCTACATCAGCCAGATCGGCGCCTATCACACCCAGCTCGACGCCTCCGTCGGCCGGATGATCCCCGAGGTCAAGGCGAAGTACGACCAGCTGATCGCCAGCGACGCGTGGCGCACGGTGCAGACGGTCGAAAACGCCTTGCTGCGCAACAACCAGGCGAAGCTCCCGGCCGCGGTGCCGGAGGACCAGTGGCGCGCCGCCGCCCGCCAGGTCGGCGACACGATGATGAGCGTCTTCGTCGCCCAGAGCTCGAAGGCCACCGAGGGCGCCATCGACGAGGCCGACAACACGCTGATCGCCTCGTCCATCGCGGCCGCCGCGGCACTGGCCATCGCGATCGCGATTTCGATCATCGCGCTGCGGCTGTCGAACCGGCTCATCGGCAGGCTCGCCAGGCTGCGTGAAGACACCCTGGACGTCGCCGAGATCCGGATGCCCGAGATCGTCGACCGGGTCCGCAGCGGCGAGGACGTCGACCTCGACACCGAGGTCCGCCTGCTCGACCACGGCAACGACGAGATCGGTGAGGTCGCCGCCGCGTTCAACACCGCGCAGCAGACCGCCATCGCGGCCGCCGTGGAAGAGGCCAAGATCCGTGAGGGCACCAAGACGGTGTTCCTCAACATCGCGCACCGCAGCCAGATCATCGTGCACCGCCAGCTCAAGGTGCTCGACGCGGCCGAGCGCAAGCAGGAGGACCCGGAGCAGCTGGAGACGCTGTTCCAGCTGGACCACCTGTCCACGCGTGCCCGCCGCAACGCCGAGAACCTCATCATTCTCGGTGGCGGGCAGCCGGGCCGCCGCTGGCGCAACCCGGTCTCGCTGACCGAGCTGACCCGTGGCGCTTCGGCCGAGACCGAGGACTTCGCGCGGGTGAAGGTCGCGAAGCTGCCGAACATCGCCGTCAACGGCCCGGTCGTCGGTGACCTCGTGCACCTGCTCGCCGAGCTGATCGACAACGCGACCTCGTTCTCCCCGCCGGAGGCACGCGTCGACATCCGCGGCAACGTGGTCGGCAAGGGCGTCGTGCTCGAGGTCGAGGACCAGGGCCTCGGCATCGAAGCGGCGCAGGCGGAACAGCTCAACTCGATGCTGCGCAACCCGCCGGACTTCGGCATCATGGCGCTGTCCACCGAGCCGCGCCTCGGCCTGTTCGTGGTCGCGCGCCTGGCCGCGCGCCACGGTATTTCGGTGACACTGCGGGAATCCGCGTACGGCGGCACCCGCGCGATCGTGCTGATCCGCTCCGAGCTGCTCGGCGCCGTGCCCAACGACTCCGGCGACATGCCGCCCGCCGCCGCAGAGGAGACCGCCGTCGTGGCGCCTGCCGAGCGTCCGGAACTGCCGGAGCGCCGTCCCCGGCACCGGACCGAGCCCGAGCACACGTCCCGCCTGCAGCCGCAGCCGGAACCGCAGTACGCCGAGCCGCAGGAGCCCGCGTTCGAGGCGCCGTACGAGTACGAACCCGAGCCGGAACCGGAGCCGCAGCGCCTGCCGGAGCCGGTGATGGCCGCCGCGCCGCCGCGCTCGCCGGAGGTACCGCCCCGGGTGGACATGTTCCGCCCGCAGCAGCCGCCGACGCAGCAGGCGATGCGCCCGGTCGAAGCGCCGCGCCAGGCACGGCCGCCGCAGCCGCCGCGTCCACCGCAGCCCAACGCGCCCGCCGGTCCCGGCGGGTCCATGGCACCCGGCCGCCCGCCGTTGCCGCAGCGCCGCCGCCAGCAGAACCTGGTGCCACAGCTGCAGAACGACGCACCGGCCGACTGGCCGGAGGAGACCCGTGAGGAGTCGCCCGACATGGCACGGAACCGGCTCGCCGCGTTCCAGCGGGGCACTCGCCGGGCCCGTGACGAGGAGTTCGACAACGACACGTATGGAGATCGCACGTAATGGCCAACGCAGGAGTCAGTGAGCTCGACTGGTTGCTGGACGACCTGGTCAAACGGGTCGCGGGCGCCGACAGGGCCGTGGTGCTCTCAGCCGACGGACTGCTCATCGGCCGGTCCGGCAACCTGTCGGAGGAAGACGCGGAGCACCTTTCCGCCGTGGCGTCGGCTTTCCAGAGCCTCGCCCGTGGCACCGGCCGCCACTTCGGCGGCGGCCAGGTGCGCCAGACCATGGTCGAGATGGACCACGCGTTCCTCTTCGTCACCGCGGCGGGCCACGGCGCGTGCCTCGCGCTGCTCGCCACCGAGGACGCCGACATGGGCATGGTCGCCTACGAAATGAACATGATGGTCAAGCGGGTTGGCGCGGTTCTAACCGCCGCACCGCGCGTTCAGCACACGTCGCCGTGAACCGCGCGGGAGACATCTGGTTCGACGACCAGGCCGGTCCGCTGGTCCGGCCGTACGCGGTCACCGGCGGGCGGACCAAGTCGGACACGATCGGGCTCGACCTGATCACCCTCGTGGTGGCGCTGCGCACGGCGGCGGACGTGTACGACATGGAGCCCGAGTATCTGCAGATCCTGCGGATATGCCAGCATCCGATGTCGGTCGCCGAGGTGGCCGCGATGGTCGACCTGCCGCTGCCGGTCGTCAAGGTGCTGCTGAGTGACCTGATCGAAGGCAACCTGCTGATCTTCCGCACCGCGGCACCCGTCAGTGACAGGCCCAACAAACACGTACTCCAGGCGGTTCTTGATGGCATCCGGAAACTCTGAAGGTCGGCGAAGCCTCACCGCGACGGCGGTGAAGGTGATCATCGCCGGCGGTTTCGGAGTAGGCAAGACCACGCTGGTCGGTTCGGTCAGCGAGGTACCGCCACTGCGCACCGAGGAGGTCATCACCGAGGCCTCCGAGGGCGTCGACGACCTCTCGGGCGTGGAAAAGAAGAAGACGACCACCGTCGCGCTGGACTTCGGCCGGATCACCATCAACCCCGAGCTGATCCTGTACCTGTTCGGCACACCTGGCCAGAACCGCTTCTGGTTCATGTGGGACGAACTCGCCCGCGGCGCGCTCGGCGCGGTCGTCATGGCCGACACCCGCAGGCTCGACAGCTGCTTCCCGGCCGTCGACTTCTTCGAGCGGCGCGGCCTGCCGTTCGTGGTCGCGGTCAACTGCTTCGACGAGGCCTACCGCTACGGCACCGAAGAGGTCCGCGAGGCACTCGACCTCGACCCGTACGTGCCGATCCTGCTCTGCGACGCGCGCGAGCGCGACTCCACCAAGCAGATCCTCATCACGCTGATGGAACACGTCATGGCCGACGCCGACCTCGCCGCCGCCGGAGGCCGCCGCTAAGCCTGCCGCGCTGGTCGGCGTGTCGCCCGTTCACGCACGGGTGTCGTCCGTCTGCGCACGGATGGCGTCCATCGGCGTACGTTCGCTTGGGCACCGCGCGTGTGCGCGAACGGACGGCACGCGTGCACAGACGGACGACACGCGTACCTGGATGGACGACACGACGTCCGCAGCCGTTAGGCCTCGAGGTGGGCTTTGAGGCGGGCAAGGGTGGTCGCGATGTTGGCGTTGTTGGTGCCGGCGCGGTCGGGCTGGCCGGTGATGAAGTTGGCGATCGGCCGGAACCACATCGGCACGCGCAGCCAGCAGTTCTCGACCACGGTGCAGCCGCCGTCGCCTGGCCGGATGTCGTACTCCCATCGCGAGATCGGCACCATGAACGGCGTCCGCACCTCGAACGCGAAGTTCCGGCCGGGCTCGGCGTCGGTGATCCGGCAGGTGGTCACCCACCGGCGCCAGCCATTGCGGTTGTGCCCCTTGAACCGCGCGCCGACGGCCGGTCCCCGCACGCCGCCGAGCCAGCTGGCGCGGACGACCTCTTCGGCGAACTCGACCATGACGGTCGGATCGCTGACCAGCTTGTAGATCTCGGCCGGGGGCGCGGCGATGGTCACCTGCCCGGACGCGAACGGCTCACCCATGCTGGGACTAGAGCAGTACAGCGTTCAACAGGTCAAGAACCGCCCGGCGATTCGTGCGTTGCGCGCGTAGCGGGGGTGACGCATTCCCATGGCCCCCATACACCGGCTCACCCCAAAGCCCCGCCTGGCCTTCCCCATCCCCGAACGGTCGGCACGCGTGCCTGAAGGGTCGGCGGAGTCCCGACCCCGCAGGCACGGGTTCCGACTGCTCAGGCACGCGTGCCGACCTTCCAGGTACGGGTGCCGACTCCCTGGGTACGCGTGCCGACCGGTTGAGTGTGTGAGGGCAGGGGTCGTGAGTGTTGCCGCCGGTTAGAACCGGCCGTACCACTCACGACCCGGGCTCACGAGTCCGACAGGGTGTCGAGGATGCCTTGGCCGTATTTGGCGAGCTTGTTTTCGCCGACGCCGCTGATCGTGCCCAGCGCTTCGAGCGAGCTTGGCTTTTCGGTCGCGATCTGGCGCAGGGTGGCGTCGTGGAAGATGACGTACGCGGGCACGCCCTGCTCCTTCGCCGTCGCGCCACGCCAGGCGCGGAGCTTCTCGAAGGTCGGGGCGGCCTCGGCGGGCATGTCGATCGACGAAGGGCGCTTGGCCTTGGCGGGCTTCGAAGCGGCCGTGCGCTCGGGCTCGCGGCGGAGCATGACCTCGCGCTGGCGGCCGAGTACGTCGGCGCTGGTTTCGGTGAGGACCAAGGTTCCGTAGTCGCCTTCGACCGCCAGGAGGCCTTGCGCGAGCAGTTGCCGGACGACGCCGCGCCACTCCGTGTCGCGCAGTTCGGTGCCGATGCCGAAGACCGTCAGCTCGTTGTGCTTGAACTGCTCGACCTTCGGGGTCTGCTTGCCCAGGAGGATGTCGATGATCTGGCCCGCGCCGAACTTCTGGCGGCGCTCGTTCTGCAGGCGGTAGACCGTCGAAAGCAGCTTCTGCGCGGGGATCGTGCCGTCCCAGGACTCCGGCGGCGTCAGGCAGGTGTCGCAGTTGCCGCACGGCTCGCCCTGCTGGCCGAAGTAGTTGAGCAACTGGACGCGGCGGCAGGTCACCGTCTCGCACAGCGCGAGCATCGCGTCGAGGTGCTGGGACAGCCTGCGGCGGTGCGCCAGGTCGCCTTCTGAGGTGTCGATCATTTTCCGTTGCTGCACAACGTCTTGCAGGCCGTACGCCAGCCACGCCGTCGACGGCTGCCCGTCGCGACCGGCGCGGCCGGTCTCCTGGTAGTAACCCTCGACGGACTTCGGCAGATCCAGGTGGGCCACGAATCGGACGTCCGGTTTGTCGATGCCCATGCCGAACGCGATGGTCGCGACCACGACCAGGCCGTCCTCACGCAGGAACCGGGACTGGTTCTTCGCGCGGACACGGCTGTCGAGCCCCGCGTGGTACGGGACGGCCTTGATCCCGTTCTGGTTCAGGAACTCCGCCGTCTTCTCGACCGAAGCCCGGCTGAGGCAGTACACGATGCCCGCGTCGCCGGCGTGTTCGTTGCGCAGCAGGTCGAGCAGCTGCCGCTGCGGCGAGTTCTTCGGCACGATGCGGTACTGGATGTTCGGCCGGTCGAAGCTCGCGACGAAATGCCGGGCCTCGCCGAGGTTCAGGCGCGAGGCGATCTCGGCGTGCGTCGCCTTGGTGGCGGTCGCCGTCAACGCGATCCGCGGGACCTCCGGCCAGCGCTCGTGCAGATCGGACAGGCCCAGGTAATCGGGCCGGAAGTCGTGGCCCCACTGGGAAACACAGTGCGCCTCGTCGATCGCGAACAGCGAGATCTTGCCCTTGTCGAGCAGTGACAGCGTCGACTCGACACGCAGCCGTTCCGGCGCCAGGTACAGCAGGTCGAGCTCACCGGTCAGGAAAGCGCGCTCGACTTCGCGTTTCTGCTCGAAATCCTGGGTCGAGTTCAGGAATCCGGCGCGCACGCCGAGGTCGGTCAGCGCGTCGACCTGGTCCTGCATCAACGCGATCAGCGGCGAGATGACCACGCCGACACCCGAGCGCACCAGCGCGGGAATCTGGTAGCACAACGACTTCCCGCCACCGGTCGGCATCAGCACCAGCGCGTCGCCGCCGGAGACGACGTGCTCGATGATGTCCTGCTGCCCTCCCCGGAACGAGTCGTACCCGAAGACGCGGTGCAGCACCTGCAGCGCGTCGCTGGTCGCGAGGTCGTTGGGGGAAGCCACGCCGCGATACTACGAGCAACCACCGACACCCGGCCGGACCGGCAGGCCTACCGGACCGAAAGCACCGGATTTCACGACCATTCGACCACGGTGATGTACTCGTCGGACGTGACCGCGAACCGCGTGCCGTCCGGATGCACGGCCACGGTCTCCGGCTCGTAGGTCCAGCCGTAGGGCAGCGCGCGATGGCCGGTCGGCAGGTGCGGCCACGAGGCGACCACTTCGCCGGTCACGGGATCGAGAAGCTTCGGATACTCATAGAAGCTGAGCAGGTGATCGCCGAACCTCGCGATCGTGCCGAGGTGCCCCTGGTAGGAGACCTTGCTCGTCCAGTCCGCGGCTTCCATCGACCAGACACCGAGTTCGCCGTCGTTCTCCGAGCCGATCGAGAACACCGCCAGCCGGTCGTCATCGAGCCAGCACGCCGACTCGACCTCACCGGCGGGCGGTTCCGGAGACCGGGGTGTCCGGACCGCGTCGAGCGTGCGGGGATCGGCGAGCGCGGCGTCGAGATCGAAGACCTCGGCGATCCCGATCGGATGCCAGACCCAGCCCGCGCTCAGCAGCCACCGTCCACCGGGACTGACGGCCAGCCGCGAGTGGTAGATGTCCGACTCGTAGACGCCTTCTTCGAGCGGACGGGAGGTGAGCCGTTCCCCGGTCTCCGGCAGTTCGATCTCCAGCCGGTCGCGGCGCTCGGGGCAGTGGATGAGCACTTCCCGTCCGTCCGTGAGCCGCCCGAACGTCACGGGATAGAAGAACGCGTCGGGATCGTCGTCGTCACGGGTGAGTTCGCGGAGGATCTCGCCCCGGTCGAGCAGCAGGCCGTCGACGCCGTACTCGTGGTAAATGACCTGGTAGCGCCCGGACGGCGACACGGTCGCGCCGTCGTAGAAGTCGGGGAAGGGATACTGCGGACCGCCGTCCAGTGGGCCGTCGGGGTACCAGGTGTAGCCGCTCACCCAGTCGGCGAGTCCGTCGCCGTGCCAGGTCAGGGTCTTCGGTGCTTGGCCGGTCGTCGGCCATTTCTCTTCACTCTTCATTTCACCTCGCATGGTGACAGGCCGCCGCGCCGCGCGCCGCCGAATTTCGGGTGTATCAGCGCCGCGCCGTCCGGCTCCGTCCGGGTGGAGGTGGGGCAAATGAGTGTCGTGATCTTGCTGGCTCTGCTCGGCGCCGGCCTGCTGGCGGCGGTGTTCGTCTACCGCAGGAGGAAGGGACGCAAGCCGAAGGCGGCGAGCGCCGCGGCCGCGCTCGACGTGCCGAAGTTCCGGGTGGTGACGCTCGGCCTGCAGGGCTCGGGCAAGACCTTGCTGCTGACCAGCATGTACCGCAGGCTGCAGGTGCCTGGCGGCCGCGGCTTCCACGTCAAGGCGCCCTACGAGCAGTTCATCGAGCTGAGCCGCTGGTACCGCCAGATCGCCGACGACGGCGAATGGCCGGAGGGCACCACGCGCGGCGAGATGCGCGAGTTCGAGTTCAGCGTGATGACCGACGTCGGCGACGACACCAAGCCGGTAGTCAAGATCGGCTACCTCGAATACCCCGGCGAGCTTCTCACCGACCCGGACGTCGCGGGGTCGACCGCGCAGGCGCGGCTGCTGGAGTCGATCGGGAAGGCCGACGCGCTGATCGGCATCATCGACGGTCTCCGCGTGCTCCAGGCTTATCAAGGCGATCGACGCGGCATGGCGATCCTGCAGGTCACGCTCGACGCGATGATCAACGCGATGCTGGAGTCACGCAAACCGATCGCCTTCGTGATCACCAAATGGGACCTGCTCGACCAGCTGCACGCCGACGAGAACACCCGGCTGCACATCGTGCGCACGCTGCTGATGAGCATCCCCGGTTTCCGTGACCTGGTGCGAGTGCAGAGCACGCGGCGGGTGATCCGGCTGATCCCGGTCACCGCGGTCGGTCACGACTTCGCGGTGCTCGACGGCGGGCAGGTGCGCAAGAAGGCCACCGGCAAGCTGGAACCCGCTCATGTCGACATGGCGCTTTCCGCGGTGGTGCCGGACATCCTGCGCCAGGTCGAGCTGTCACTCGACCGCGAGACGCGCGAGGCGATCATGACCGAGGCGCGCCGCCGTACGAAGATGGGACCGGCCGAAGCGTTGCAGACCTTGGCCGAGTTCGTCGCGACGCGTGCCGGGAAGATGCTGCTCTCCACGGCCGGTGGCGGGCTGCTCGCCGATTCGGGGCTGGCGTTGTTCCTGGACTCCCATTTCGACGACGGCGGCCGCAAGGCGACCGCGCTGAACGAGGCGGATCGGCGCGCCGACGAGCACATTCTCGCCAGGCGGCGGGTGGTCTCCGAGCTGCAGCAGCAGGTGGCCGTGCTGGAAGCGAAGCTGCCGAGTTCGCGGCTGGGGGACTGACCGATGCGTGCGTGGCCGTTCCTCATCGCGCGGGGCAGGCGCCGGGGCTACTCGGTGCTGCTAGCGCCGGATTTCCTTGTCACCGAACAGGATTACGGTTTCCTGGAGGACAACGTCCGCCCGTTGCCAGGTTCGGCGCCGTTCGCCGTCGCCGGGGTGACGAGCCCGTTGGGCAGGCCCGTGTGCCTGGTCTGGGCGGACCATCCGGTGGCCGAAGCGGACATCGACGGCGGGCCGACCCGTGACGAGCACAGCCGCCCGTTGCGGCTCATGGCCGGATTCCTGTGCTCTGGCAAGGTATCCGAGCCGTCCACAGTGGACATAGACAAGGCGCGTCAAGACGCGCTGGCGACGTATCGCCGTTTCCTCGAAGACGAGGAGCACTTCGCGGTCGAGTCCTCGGCGGCCTTCGAAGCGGTTTCTGCAGGCACCGAGCCGCCCGAGGAACAGCCGCCGCCCGAGCCCAAGCCGCGTTACTGGGTGTGGCTGGGACTGGCGGGCCTCGTCGTCGGCGGTGCCGTCACCGGGGTGACGCTGCTGACCGGCTCGGAGCCGGAATCGCCGCCGCTCAACCCGTGCGGCAAGGCGACGACCAGCCTGGCCGTGCTGACCACCGGGTCGAGCCCGACGGTCAGCTGCCTGCCAACGAAGTCCAGTCGGTGAGCACGGTCTTCCCGTCGGCGGTGCGCAGCCGGAGCCTGAACGTCCCAGCGGGCTTCGGCCGCACCACGAACCAGCCCACCGCGTCGACCGGCACGGTCGTGGTGCCACCGTCACGAAGCCGCACGTCGAGCTCGCCCGCCTGCGGCGGCACGACCTGACCGTGCAACGCGTCCGGCCCGACCTCGACCTCCAGCGTCACCTCGGCCGCGGAGTAGGTCAGCGCGCGCACCGACGCCGAGTCGGCGCGCGTGCCTGCCACTTCGGCGCCTGCCGAGTCGAAGGTGAGCGCGGCGAGTTCGGCGTCGACCCCGCGCCACGCGAACGCGGCCTTGCCCGCGTTGACGAACCCGGCGGGCACCTCTTCGGCGGTGCGCAAGGCCGCTTCCAACTCGGCCAGTAACTCTTCCTCGGTCATGGTTCAGCCCTCCGTGCCATTGATAAAGGGCGTCAGCGCGGAACTCTTGCGCAGCGTGCCGAGGCAGCGCATGCGGTTGGGCCCGATCCCGCCGACCGGGATGTCCAGCTCGCCGGAGATTTCGGCATACGGCCTCGGCGGGTCGGCGAACAGCATGGTCAGCAGGCGGCGGCACCGTTCCGGCAACTCCGCGAACGCCTGCCGCAGTGCGACGAAGCGTTCCTGCCGGAGCAGCCATTCGTCGGCGGCCGCGCCCTCGGCGTCGGGTAGCCGGTCGTCCTCGACCGGCACCTGCTTGCTCTGTCCACGCAGGACACGGAGGCATTCGTTGCGCGCGACCGTCGCCAGCCAGCCCGGGAGCGCGGCGGGCTCGCGAAGCTTCTCAAGGCCTTCGACGAGCCGTAGCCACACGCTCGCGCCGACATCGTCCGCATCGGCGCGCGAGAGCCGGTGCCGCATGCATACCGACCAGACGAGTGGCGCGTAGCGCTCGACGAGCTGGTCCCAGGCGCGCTGGTCGCCGTCCTGGGCCCGCTTGACCAGTGCCACCACCGACGGGTCATCACGCATGGTGGCAATCATTGCGGGAAGTGCACCTTTTTGGCCACCGCGCCGGGACCATCGGTGACGGCCGCGAGTGCCGCGGCGCCGGAGAGCCCTTCGCCCATCGCCTTCGCGAGCGCGCCGGTGACGGTCGCCGCGGCGAACGACGTGCCGCTCCAGGTGGCCTTGCCGGTGAAACCGGTGTGCGCGAACTCCAGCAGATCCACCTCGCCCACGACGTAGGCGCCCTGCTGGACCATGCCCGGCGCCTCCATGTCCACCCACGGCCGGATCATCGAGAAGGGTGCGTCCACCGCGCCGACCGCGATGACGTCGTCGAACGCGGCGGGGAAGATCTTCAGCGGGTTCGTCTGCAGCCGCCGGTTGCCCGCGGCCGCGACGACCACCACATCGTCGCCGAGCCGGTCGAGCGCGCGCCGCAGTGCGAGCGGCTCCACGTCGTTCTCGGTCACCACGCCGAGTGACAGGTTCAGGATCTTGATGTCGGTGTGCCGGAAGCTCGCGATCTTGCGCGCGGTCTCCCAGAGCGAGCGGGCGCCGCTAGTGCCGTCGAGCCCCGCCTTGACGGTGATCCGGGCGCCTGCGGCGTGTTCGCGGATCTTGCCGACCACGAAGGTGGCGTGCCCGGCCCAGACATCGACGATGTCCTTCTCGGCGATGACGATTTCCTCGTCGGCCACGACTTCGCCGCCGAAGGTCGAGTGCCGGAACAGCGGCGTGTCGACCACTCCGATGTGGATGCCCTTGCCACCGGACGGCGGGCCGACCACGACCTCGACATCGGTGTCCAGCGGGTCGAGGACGCCCTTGTGCTGCGGGTAGCCGATGACCGCCGAGTCGTTCTTGCCGAGCAGCGGCAGCGGTCCGCCCTCCGAAAGCATCTTCGCGGTCAGGTTGGCGATCAGCGTGTCGAGCTCGGCTTCCGAGTGCACCGCCAGGTTCCGTAGGAGCGCCAGCCCCAGGTCCTCGCTGACCTCCCAGTCACCGCCCCAGGCGCCGAGGTTCTTCAACGCGGCGGTCACGGCGTCGAGATCCTGGGTGTCGACGATCAGCTCATCGTGCGCGGTCATGGGGAGCCTGCCTTCCTGGGTCACTACCTCAACGGAGTGGTTCGCCACCGGTTTGATCCCACTCCCGCGAATTTCGTTTCACTCCGGGCCGGCACCGTTCATGCTTTCGGGGTGGAAAGACCGACGGCCCGGCAGCAGGCGCTCGCGGCGCTGCGCCGTGCCGACGTCGACGCGGGCCGGGCGGCGCCGGTCGCCGAGCGGGCCGTCAACCGGGCGCTGCGTGAGGGTGACAAGGAAGCGGTCTCACTGGCCGAGCGCGCCTGGGGACGGGCGGTGCTGCAGAAAGACGTCGACAGCGCGATCCGGCATCTGCGGCGGTCGATCGACTTCGCGGGCGGCTGCCCGGTGCTCGCGGGGGAGTCGCGGATCCCGCTGGCCGGCGCCTTGTTGCAGCGAGGGAGGCCCGATGCCGCGCTGCGGGAGATCGAGCTGGCCATCGAGGTGCTCGACGGGCCCGGTCTCGCGCGGGCACGGGCGCAGCGCGCGGACATGCTGCATCAGATCGGCAGGCTGGACCGGGCACAGGCCGAGTACCAGGTCGCCGTTCCGCTGCTGCGGCGCGCCGGTGACCAGATCAGCCTGCAGCGCACGCTGGTCAACCGGGGGATCCTGTTCACCGAGCGGTACGCGTTCGCCGCCGCGGAGGCCGACCTGACCGAGGCCGACGCGCTGGCCAGGCGGCTCGGCAGGCAGCTCGCGGTCGGGATCATCGCCGAGAACCTCGGCTTCCTGGAGACGGTGCGCGGTGACGTGCCCGCCGCGCTCGCACACCTCAGCCGGGCCGAGCACATCATCGGCGAGCTGGGCGGGCAGCTCGGGCCGGTGTTCTCCGACCAGGCCGAGCTGCTGCTCTCCGTCGGCGCGCGTGCCGAAGCCGGGGAAGCGGCGGGCCGGGCCGTCGAGGCGTTCGAGAACGAACGCCGCCGGTTGCTGATCCCGCCTGCCCGGTTGCTCGTCGCGCAAGCGGCCCAGCTCGGTCAGGACTGGGCGACCGCGCTCGACCAGGCGACGCGGGCACGTCGCGAGTTCACGCGCCAGCGCCGGAGTGAATGGGCCGAACTCGCCCAGCTCGCCATTCTGCGCGCGCGGCTCGCGTCGGGGACCGGCACGCGGATCGCCAACAGCCGGGTCGAAACCATGGTCGACACCCTCGCCGCGGCCGGCTGGCCGGCCTCGGCGCTGGAAGCCAGGCTGGCCGCCGCGCGGTTGGCGTTCGAGCGCGGTGACCGGGTGCGCGGGCATGCCTACCTGAGCGCCGCGAGCGCGTCGACACGACGTGGACCTGCGACTTTGCGTGCGCGCGGGTGGTACGCGCGTGCGCTGCTGGCCTGGGAGGACGGTGACGCGCGCGCGACCACTCGCGCGGTTCGCGCCGGGCTGCGCATCCTCGACCAGCACGCTGCGGCGCTCGGCGCGACCGACCTGCGTGCGCACTCGGCCGCGCACCGGATCGAGCTGAGCGAGCTGGGGCTGCGGTTCGCGCTGCGGTCCGGCACACCGTCGGCGGTCTTCGAATGGGCCGAGCGAGGCAGGGCGAGCAGGCTCGCGCACCGGCCGGTCCGCCCGCCCGACGATCCGGAACTCGCCGCCTTGCTGGCCGAGCTGCGTGCCACGGCCGAGCAGATCTACCGGTACGGCCAGACCGGGCTGCGCGCCAAGCAGGCCGCGCTCGAACGCCGGATCCGCGACCGCACCCGGCTGCGTCCCGGCGCGCCGGTCGAGGGCGTCGAGCCGGTGAAGGCGCCCGCGCTCGGCGACCGCGCGCTGGTCGAGTTCGTGCAGCTGGACGGCATGCTGCACGCGGTGACGCTGGCCGGCGGCCGGTTGCGGCTGCGGACGCTCGGCGCGGCCGCGCCGGTGGCCGACCTCGTCGACCGGCTGCCGTTCGCGCTGCACCGCCTCGCCAGGCGCGGCGGGTCCGCGGCTTCGCGTGCCGCCGCGATGACCTTGCTCGACAGCGCCGCCGCCGCGCTCGACCAGGCGTTGTTCACCGCGCTGCCCGAGGTCGGCGACCGGCCGCTGGTGCTGGTGCCGACCGGCTCGTTGCACAGCGTGCCGTGGTCGGTACTGCCTTCGTGCCACGGACGGCCGGTCACCGTCTCGCCGTCCGCGACGCTGTGGCACGCCGTCGCGGCCAGGCGCACCGGTTCGTTCGGCACGGTCGCCGTCGCGGCAGGCCCCGGGTTGACCGGCGCGCACCACGAGGCGCACGCCGTCGCCGCGTTGCACGGCACGACCCCGCTGGCAGGCGACGCGGCCACAGTGGACGCGGTGCTCAAGGCGGTCGCGTCGGCCGACGTGCTGCACCTGGCCGCACACGGCAGGCTCGCCGTCGACCAGCCGCTGTTCTCCGACTTGAGGCTGCACGACGGGCCGCTGGTCGTGCACGATCTGGAACGGCTCGACCGGGTGCCGCGCCTGGTCGTGCTGGCCTCGTGCGACAGCGGCCGGTCCGTGGTCTGCACCGGCGACGAGCTGCTCGGCCTCAGCGCGACGTTCATGGCACGCGGCACCGTCCAGCTCGTCGCTTCGGTCGTGCCGGTCCCGGATGCCGAGACCGCGCCGCTGATGATCGAGTTCCATCGCGGACTCGCCGAAGGGCTGCGGCCTGCCGTCGCGCTGGCCGAGGCCCAGAAGGCGTTGCGCGGCAACGGCCACGCCGGTCTCGTGGCGGCCGCGGGCTTCGTCTGCTTCGGTGCTGGGCACTGAGCGTCCGCGGGCGGTGCGCTAGGCTTGCCGCATACCGGAAAGGTTGAGCAACCAGCCGTCTGGATTCGCCGTACGCCCTGAAACGGAGACGCCTGTGGTTGCTGAGTTGTTCGAGGTCACCGTCGAGCCGGATGAAACGGTCACCAAAGTGATCGCCCGAGGCGAGATCGACCTCATTTCCACCCCCGAGCTGGAGACCGCGCTGCGCACGGCGCTGGACGATGCCAGACCGCCGATGACCGTGCTGGTCGACCTCGCCGGGGTCTCGTTCCTGTCCTCGTCAGGCATGTCCGCGCTGATCCAGGCCCACCAGAGCGGCCAGGAGCAGGGCGTGGCCGTGAGCATCGTGGTCGAGGAGCGCGCCGTGCAGCGCGCGCTCACCGCCGCCGGGCTGGACCAGCTGCTCGACATCGTGTCGCGGGACGCACACAACCCCGCGCAGTAAGGACGACCGGCTTGCTCACGAGTCTTTGTCGTGGCGGGCTTGGGCGGCGAGCACCGCGTGCCCGTTGGCCGCGATCCAGCGCACCAGGCCGTCCAGCGGCCGCGAAACCCCGCGCCCGAGTTCGCTGAGCTCGTAGCTCACCTTGGGCGGGACGGACGGCTCGACCGTGCGGTCGATCAGGCCGTCGCGCACCAGCAGCCGGAGCTTCTGGGAAAGCATCTTCTCGCTGACACCGTCGATCTTGTCGCGCAACTCGAAGAACCGCAGCGGTCCGGGTTTGAGCGCCGCGATGATCAGCGTCGACCACCGGCCGGTGATGTGCTCGACGATCATGCGTCCCGGGCACTCTTTGTTGAACACGTCACCCACCGGGGCGGGGTCACCGTCGCTGATCAGCGAGCCGTCACGCATGTCAGGAGCTTACCAATCAGTATGTACTTACGAAAGGTAAGCCCGATGGCTAGCGTCGGACTCCTTGAAACCAAAGGAGAAACCCATGAAGATCGCCATCGTCAGTGGAGCCGGACGCGGCATCGGCGCGGCCACCGCCCGTGAACTCGGCCAGCGCGGTCACCACGTCCTCGTCAACTACCACCGCGACGCGGCCGCCGCCGAACTCGTCGTCAAGGACATCGCGGCCGCCGGCGGTTCGGCCGAAGCCGTCCAAGCCGATGTGCGAGATCCGGCGCAGGTCGCCGAACTGGTCTCACGCGCGGGCGGACGCGTGGATGTGCTGGTGTGCAACGCGAACACGGCCAACCCGCCGTTCGCGCCGTTGGCCGTGCTGCCGTGGGAGGACTTCGCGGCGAAGGTCAACGGCGAGCTGGCCGGGGTGTACTTCCTGACCCAGCAGGTGCTCGAGCTGATGCGGTCGCGCGGTGCGGGGCGCATCGTCTACGTGTCGAGTACCGCCGCGGACAAGGTCGGCAGCGTCATCGCGCACTCGACCGCGAAGGCCGCGCTGAACACCTTCAGCCGTCACGTCGCCGCGGACGCGGCCCGCCACGGGATCACGGTCAACACGGTCGCGCCCGGTCCCGTGCGCACCGACGCGACCGCGGCCGTTTTTCCCGCCGCGGCAACGGACTACCTCAGCGAGCGTTCGATCGCCGGGCGGGTGCTGGAGCCGTCGGACATCGGGCGTGCGATCGCGCTGGTGGCCGATGACGGCTTCGGCGCGGCGACGGGCCAGGTCATCCGGCTCGATGGCGGGCTGGACGTGCTCGAGCAGCAACTTGACGGCTTGGCCCGCATCTTCGCCGGTTAAGGGGGCGTGAGCGTTGCATGTCCCGGCAAGTCGCCCACCTCGCGCCGACTGAGCGCACAGACGCCACTTATGCAACGCTGAGTGACACATATGCCCCGTTCGTTCCTGCGCAAAAGCGACAACGCGGGACAAAAAGAGCCGACAAGGTTCCTTTGTGGACGTTTGCGGGTACCCGGGCGAAGGGTGATCTTCGCGAAACCCGAGTTTGGGCCATTGGACTGCCTGAACTCGGGTTTCGCGTATCCGACTTTGCCGAGCCCCCTGAAGTTCGGGTTGTGAAGGGAGCCTTCACAACGCTCGGCGTGGTGAACTAGGCCCTCATCCGCTCCGCCCGCAACGCTCACGAGCCTTTAGTTCTTCAGCGACGGGGTGGCGTCGGCTTCGAGGTGGACGGCGATCAGGTTGAGCAGGAGGTCCGTGTCGACGGGCTTGGTGACGTACTCGTCGGCTCCCGAAGCCAGTGTCCTGGCGCGGTCCTCCTCGGTCGCCTTGGCGGTCACCGCGATGACCGGGAGGTCGGCGTGCGCGGCCGTCTCCCGGATGGCGGAGATGGTCGCGTTGCCGTCCAGTTCCGGCATCATCACGTCCATCAGCACCAGCGCGGTGTCCTCCTGCTGCTCCAGCACCCGGATCCCCGCGACGCCCGTGTCCGCGTAGACGACCGTGAGCCCGTGCTGCTCCAGGACAGCGGCCAGGGCGAAGACGTTGCGCAGGTCGTCGTCGACGATGAGCACCTTCTCGCCGTGGAAACGGGGCAGTGTCGCCGACACCGCGGGCAGCGTGTCCGGCGCGATCGCGGGCATCGTGGCGCGTGGCTTCGACGGGATCACCCAGTGCGCCGGGTCGACCGGGAGGTACAGGGTGAACGTGCTGCCCTGGCCCGGCTCGCTGTGGACGCGGAGTTCGCCGCCGAGCAGCTCGGTCAGCTGGAGGCTGATCGACAGGCCGAGGCCGGTGCCGCCGTACTTGCGGCTGGTCGTGCCGTCGGCCTGGCGGAACGCCTCGAAGATGATCGCCAGCTTGTCGGCGGGGATGCCGATGCCGGTGTCCTCGACCGCGAACGCCAGCACGCCGGGCGCCGCGCGCAGGCTCTCTTTGTCCACTTCGGACGGATCGGCCATCCGGATGTGCAGGCGGACACTGCCTTCGTCGGTGAACTTCGCCGCGTTGGACAGCAGGTTGCGCAGCACCTGCTGCAGCCGGTGCTCGTCGGTGTGCAGGCTGCTCGGCACCGGCGGGTCGATGACCACCGCGAACTCCAGGCCCTTGTCCTGGGTGAGCGGGCGGCACAGCGATTCCACGTAGTCGACGACCTCGGGCAGCGTCACGTCGGACACCTGCAGGTCGACGTGGCCGGACTCGACCTTCGCGAGATCCAGGATGTCGTTGATCAGCTGCTGCAGGTCACTGCCCGCCGAGTAGATCGTCTTGGCGAACTGGATCTGCTTCTCGGTGAGGTTGCCTTCGAGGTTGTCGGCGAGCAGCTTCGCGAGGATCAGCGCGCTGTTCAGTGGCGTGCGCAGCTCGTGCGACATGTTCGCCATGAACTCCGACTTGTACGCCGAAGCCATGGTCAGCTGCCGCGCGCGCTCTTCGAGTTCCTGGCGTGCCTGCTCGATCTCGGTGTTCTTGATCTCGATGTCGGCGTTCTGCTGCGCCAGCAGCGCGGCCTTCTCGGCGAGCTCGATGTTGGAGCTCTGCAGTTCCCCTTGCTGTGCCTGGAGTTGCTCGGTGCGTGCCCGCAGTTCCTGTGCCAGGCGCTGGGACTCGGTGAGCAGTTCCTCGGTCTGGGAACTGGTCTGGATGGTGTTGACGTTGATGCCGATGGTCTCCTTGAGCTGTTCGAGGAGATCCAGGTGCACGTCGCTGAACTCGTTGACCGAGGCCAGTTCCACCACGCCGAGCACTTCGCCTTGGAACAGCACGGACAGCACGATCAGGTTCACCGGCGACGCCGAGCCGAGCCCCGACGAGATCCGCGTGTAACCGGCAGGCGCGTTGCGCATCAGGATCGTGCGCTGGTCGACCGCGGCCTGCCCGACGAGCGACTGCCCGAAGTTGAACCGCATCTGCTCGGAGGAGTCCGGCAGCCCGTAGCCCGCGATGCGGTCGAGTACCGGCTGCCCGGCTTCGTTTTCCCTGGTCAGGAAGAACGCCGCCTGCTGCGCGCCGATCAGCGGCGCCAGCTCGCTGAGTACGCGCGACGTCATCGTCGCCAGGTCGCGGTGCCCCTGCATGAGACCGGAGATCCTGGCCAGGTTGGTCTTGAGCCAGTCCTGCTCGCGGTTGGTCCGCGTGGTCTCCTTCAGGTTGGCGATCATCTGGTTGATGTTGTCCTTGAGCTCCGCGAGCTCACCGGACGCCTCCACGGTGATCTGCCTGGTCAGGTCGCCCGCGGTCACCGCCGTCGCGACCACCGCGATCGCGCGGACCTGCGCGGTCAGGTTGCCAGCCAGCTGGTTCACGTTCTCGGTGAGCCGCTTCCAGGTGCCCGACACGCCTTCGACCTCGGCCTGGCCGCCCAGCGTGCCTTCCGTGCCGACCTCGCGGGCGACTCGGGTGACCTCCGCGGCGAACGCGGAGAGCTGGTCGACCATCGTGTTGATCGTCGTCTTGAGTTCGAGGATCTCGCCGCGCGCGTCGACGTCGATCTTCTTCGTGAGGTCACCGCTGGCGACCGCGGTGGTGACGGTCGCGATGTTGCGGACCTGGCTGGTCAGGTTGTCCGCCATGAAGTTGACGTTGTCGGTCAGGTCCTTCCACGTGCCGGCCACGTTCGGCACCCGCGCCTGGCCACCCAGGATGCCTTCGGTACCGACCTCGCGTGCCACACGCGTGACCTCGTCGGCGAACGCGCGCAGCGTCTGGACCATGCCGTTGATCGTCTCGGCGAGCGCGGCGATCTCGCCCTTCGCGTCCACGGTGATCTTCTTGCCGAGGTCACCGCCGGCGACCGCGGTCGCCACGGCGGCGATGCTGCGGACCTGGCCGGTCAGGTTGTCGGCCATGACGTTCACGTTGTCGGTCAGGTCCTTCCACGAACCCGCGACGCCGCGCACCTGTGCCTGGCCGCCCAGCTTGCCTTCCGTGCCGACCTCGCGGGCGACTCGGGTGACTTCGTCCGCGAAGGCGGAGAGCTGGTCGACCATGGTGTTGATCGTGTTCTTGAGTTCGAGGATCTCGCCGCGCGCGTCGACGTTGATCTTCTGCGTCAGGTCGCCCTTCGCCACCGCGGTGGTCACCTGGGCGATGCTGCGGACCTGGCTGGTGAGGTTGTCGGCCATGAAGTTCACCGAGTCGGTGAGGTCGCGCCACGTGCCCGCGACGCCCGGCACCTCGACCTGGCCGCCGAGCTTGCCCTCACTGCCCACTTCCCTCGCCACACGGGTGACCTCACCCGCGAAGGCGGAGAGCTGGTCGACCATCGTGTTGAGGGTGTTCTTGAGTTCGAGGATCTCGCCGCGCGCGTCCACGGCGATCTTCTGCGACAGGTCGCCCTTCGCCACCGCGGTCGCCACCTGGGCGATGTTGCGGACCTGCGCGGTCAGGTTGTTCGCCATGAAGTTCACGGACCCGGTGAGGTCGCGCCACGTGCCCGCGACTCCCGGCACCTGCGCCTGCCCGCCGAGCTGACCTTCCGTGCCCACCTCGCGGGCCACCCGGGTGACCTCGTCCGCGAAGGACGAGAGCTGGTCGACCATCGTGTTCATGGTCGTCTTGAGTTCGAGGATCTCGCCGCGCGCGTCGACCGTGATCTTCTGGGTCAGGTCGCCCCGCGCGACCGCGGTGGTCACCTGGGCGATGTTGCGGACCTGGCTGGTCAGGTTGTCGGCCATCGAGTTCACGTTGTCGGTCAGGCCACGCCACGTGCCCGCGACGCCCGGCACCTGCGCCTGGCCGCCGAGCTTGCCTTCGGTACCGACTTCCCTCGCCACACGGGTGACCTCACCCGCGAAGGCGGAGAGCTGGTCGACCATGGTGTTGAGCGTGGTCTTGAGCTCGAGGATCTCGCCCTTGGCGTCCACGTTGATCTTCTGCGACAGGTCACCCTCGGCCACCGCGGTCGCCACCTGGGCGATGTTGCGGACCTGGTCGGTGAGGTTGTCGGCCATCAGGTTCACGTTGTCGGTCAGGTCACGCCAGCGGCCCGCCGCGCCGGGTACCTCCGCCTGGCCGCCGAGCTTGCCCTCGCTACCCACTTCGCGGGCCACCCGGGTGACTTCGTCCGCGAAGGCGGAGAGCTGGTCGACCATGGTGTTGAGGGTGTTCTTGAGTTCGAGGATCTCGCCGCGCGCGTCGACGTTGATCTTCTGCGAAAGGTCGCCCCGCGCCACGGCGGTGGTCACCTGTGCGATGTTGCGGACCTGTTCGGTCAGGTTGTCGGCCATGTAGTTGACCGAGTCGGTGAGATCGCGCCAGGTGCCGGTGACGCCGGGCACCTGCGCCTGGCCGCCGAGCCGTCCCTCGGTGGCGATCTCCCTCGACACCCTGGTGACCTCGGTGGCGAACAGCGAGAGCTGGTCGAGCAGGCCGTTGACGCGATGACCCAGCTCGGCGAACTCGCCGTGCAGCTGCCTGCCGTCGAGTTCCAGCTCCATCGGCCGCGAGAGGTCGCCTGCGGCGACCGCGCCGATGACCCGGTTGAGCTCCTTCGTCGGCCTGGTGACGTCCTGGATGAGGCCGTTGACCTCGTCGATGGCGATGGCCCAGCCGCCGGGGCCGATCTCGGTGGAGACGCGCTCGTCGAGCCTGCCCTCTTGGCCGACGGTGGTCCGCACACGCTGTAGCTCGCTGACGAGAAGCTGGTTGCGCTCCGCGATCTCGTTGATCGCCTCGGCCAGTCGGGCGGTGACACCGCCGCCCTGCGGGACGATCCGGCGCCGGAAGTTCCCGTCGCGCAGCTCGTGAGCAGCGGAAAGCAGGCGTTCGAGCGCGCGCTCGTCGGCTGCCGGTTCAGCGTGTGTGGTCATGCTCGCTCTTTCCACCTTGCCGAGGGTCGCATGGTCGTTGTTCAGCCTCCCATGATTCGCTCTATGCTTCGACACAGCCTGCCAACGAGGCCACAGCGCACCGTGGTCGGTCCGCTACGCTGGGGCAGGAGGTAACTTCGAGATGGCAGCAGGGCCGGTGACCGGACGCGAGGCCGGGCTCAGCCCGGCGGCGCGCGGCCCTTCCGTCGAGGGCTACCTCGCCGACGTCGGAGCCAGGCTGATCGGCATGCTCGACCGTGAGCGAGCCGCCCGCCTGATCGCGGAACTCGCCGTCGGGCCGCTCGGCGATGTCGCGCTGCTCGTGCTGCCCACCACCCGTGGCCGCTGGGAATGGTGGCGCCAGGAGCGTGGCCGCCCGGTGGAACACGGCCGGGTCCGCAAGGTGCCCGTCGAGTTCGCCTCCACCCTGGCGCGGGCCGTCACCAGTACTTCCGGCATCGCCGCGGCCGAGCTCCCGCAGACCGAGATCAAGGCACTGCCGCCGGCGTTCGCGGGTTCGCTCGCGCGCTGCGCCCGGCTGTCCGTGGTCTCGCTCGCCCAGGACGAGCACGGCATCCCCGGCGCGCTGGTCTTCGGGCGCTGGGAGGACGAAGACGTCTTCGGCGACCGGCAGGCGCACGCGTCGACCGCGTTCGCGCAGCGCGCCGCGTCGACGCTGGCCGGGGCCCGCAAGCACGAGCGGTGGAAGGACGCCGCGCACGGCTTGCAGACGACCTTGCGCCCGCCCGAATTGCCCCAGGTCAACGGCACCGAGATGGCCGTCTGGTACGAACCGGGCGACGGGCCGCTCGGTGTCGGCGGCGACTTCTACGACGTGCACCCGCGCTCCGACGGCAGCGCGATGTTCGTGCTGGGCGACGTCTGCGGCAACGGGCCTGCCGCCGCCGCGCTGACCGGCCGCGTGCGGCACGCGCTGGCCGCGTTGCAGCTGGTCGAACGCAGCGGCGACCGGCTGCTCAGCCTGCTGAACCAGACCATGCTGAACGCCGGGAGCAGCCGGTTCGCCACCCTGATCGTCGGTTCGATCATGGAACACGCGGGCGGCGTCCGGCTGACCATCGCCACCGGCGGCCATCCGCCGCCACTGGTGCTGCGCGGCTCCGGCGAGGTCGAGGAACCCGTGCTGGCCGGCATGCTCGTCGGCATCTCACCGCAGGCCAAGTTCGCCGAATGCACCGTCGACCTGGCCGAAGGCGACCTCTGTCTGTTCTTCACCGACGGCATCACCGAGGCACGCGGGTTCGCCGACCGCACCGAGCTCTACGGCCAGGAACGCCTGCGCAAGGCGCTCTCGGACTGCGGCGGGTATGACGCGCCAGCTACTGTCGAACAGGTCCGCGTATCCGTCCAGCAGTGGCTGGGTGACGCCGATCATGACGACATCGCCCTGCTGGCCATCCAGTGCATCACGGGGAAATGACCGGTTTCGTGCCATGATCGGGTTCTCGGCGTGACTACGAGGAGGATCTGGTGGCAGCGGTCAATCCCGTCAAGCGGGTGGCGTTGACGGTGGCAGGCGGTCTGCTGGTGATCGTCGGTGTGGTCCTGCTCGTACTGCCCGGCCCCGGCCTGTTGCTGGTGCTCGCTGGCCTCCTCATCCTCGCCGCCGAGTTCCCGGCGCTGGAACGCTTCGTCGACCCCGTGCAGGAACGCGCGATGAAGGCCGCCGAGGACAGCGTCTCGTCGCCGTTGCGCATCGCGGGTTCGGTGCTCGCCGGGCTGGCCCTGCTCGCCGCCGGGATCCTCTGGGGTCTGCGCGCGTTCCCGTGGCTGCCGTTTCCCGGGTGGAGCACCGGATCGAGCCTGATCATCTCCTCGATCATCCTGTTCGCGCTGCTGATCTGGAGCTACCGCCGCGTCCGTGCGCGCCGCGCTTCGGTCTGAGACTCAGGCGAGGCGGCCGCCGCCGTCCACGTGCAGCACCGTGCCGGTGGTGAACCGGTTGGTGAGCGCGAAGAGTGCGGCTTCGGTGAGGTCTTCGGTCGTGCCGACGCGGCGTGCCGGGTTCTTGGCGGCCACCGAGTCGAGGAACGCGGCCTTGCCCTCGCCCATGCCGTCCCAGGCGCCGGAGTCGACGATGCCGGGGGAGATGGCGTTGACGCGCACGGGGGCGAGTTCGACGGCCAGCGCCTGCACGAGGTGAGCCAGCGCGCCGTTGGTGGTGGCCATGACCGTCCTTTGCGGAGCGGGCCGCCAGGCGATCACGCCGGAGAAGAAGAGCATCGAGCCGGTGACGTCGAAATGCTTGGCCAGCAGGATCGGGCCGGTGACCTTGGCGGCGAACGCGGTGTCGATGGCCTGCTTGGTGAGCTCGGCGAGCGGGCCGTTGGCCGCGGCGCCCGCGGTGCTGATCAGGTGATCGACCTGGCCCGCTTTGGCCGCCAGCGCGGCGATCGAGTCCTCGTCGGCCAGGTCGACCGCGATGGTTTCGGTTCCGTCGCCGATCTCGCCCGCGGTCCATTCGAGCCTGCGCGGATCGCGTCCGGCCAGTACGACAGTCGCACCTGCCTTCGCGACGGACAGGGCGATGTCGCGCCCCATTCCCGAACCGGCGCCGATCACGACGACGCGGCTGCCTTCGAGGCGGGATGCACTGGTCATTGCTGAACTCCTTCGGTGATGGTGTGAATCCAGCTTCGAGGCTCGGAAGCCATGCGTCCAATGCCTGTTTCCGCTGGGATGTATACGCTGAGAGCATGGTTACGGTCAGGCAGCTGGAATGCTTCGTCGCGGTGGTCGACCACGGCACGTTCACCGCCGCGGCCACGGAGTTGCTGGTGACGCAGCCCGCGCTGTCCCGCAGCGTCCGCGAGCTCGAGCGGATCGTCGGCGCGCCGTTGCTGGAGCGGTTGCCACGCCAGGTCGTGCTGACGCCGGTCGGCCGCGCGGTGCTGCCGGTCGCGCGCGCGACGCTGGCCGACGCGCGACGCGTGCGCGAGGTCGGGCGGCGCGCGGCCGGGCTGCTGACGGGCGAGCTGCACGTCGCGGTCGTCCAGTCGCTGACGCTGGGTGCGTTGCTGCCCGCGGTGCACGAATGGCAGCGCGCCCATCCGCAGGTCGAGCTGCGCCTGACCGAGTTCGCCCACCGCGACGAGCTGGAGGAGTCGGTCCGCGACGGCTTCGCGGACGTCGCCGTCGGCCCCCGGCCCGACGACTGGGCCGGTCCGATCCGCGACCTCGGCATCGAGGAGTTCGTGGTCGTGCTGCCCGCGGGCGAGGCGGCGCCGGACGGCCTCGCGCTGAGCGAGCTCGCGGACCGGCGCTGGGTGCACTACGACCCGGTCAACGGTCTCGCGGCGGTGGTCGACCAGGCCTGCGCGGCGGCAGGCTTCACCGCCCGCGTCGCCGTGCGCACCGCGCAGACCAGCGCCGCTCCCCGGCTCGCGGCGGCCGGGCTCGGGCCGGCGCTGGTGCCCGCGAACATCCTGGCCCCGTCCGACCCGGTGAACGTCGTCTTTCCCACACCGGCGGTCCGGCGCCCGATCGCGGCCTTCACCCGCCACCGCCCCGACCCGGTCACCGCCGCCTTCATCGAGCTGGTCGCCCGCCTGTCAGCGGTGGTCCCGCCGCACCTGCGGCGCCCGGTCCCCGAGTAGCTCGACGGTCACGAACGCGAGCGTGCCGTCCCCGATGTTTTCCAAGTCATGCAACAGGAACTCGTCCTCGGCGAAGGTGAAACTCAAGCTGTCGCCCGCCCGGTAGGTCACCTCGCGCGTGGTTCCGTCATGTGTGTGCTGACGGCTGCGGCCATGGGTGAGCGCGGTCCACGAGTAGTCGAGCACGTGGCGATGCGCGGGCAACCGTTCCCCTGGTTCGAGCCGGATATCCCACACCCGAGCCCACGGACTCTCGTCCAGCAACCGCCCGCCGACAATGCCGTTGTACTGGTTGTCCCGGAATTCCTGGACCAGGTCGGTCGGCCAATCCTCGAAACCCCGCCCGACGATCACGCCCGCCAGCGGCTCCGGCGGCAATCCTGACTTCATCTCTGTCATGACGCCAGCATCGGCCCCGCCAGCCCATGCCGTCCAAGGCCGATCCCGCATCGAACCCATGCCTACCGCGCATGGCATTCACGTACCCGAGCGGTCGGCACGCGTACCCGAGCGGTCGGCACGCGTACCCAGAGAGTCGGTACGTGTGCCGACTCGTCAGGTACGCGTGGCGACTCTTCGGGTACGCGTGGGCTAGCCGAGGAGGGCGGGGCGGGTCCAGGGGGTGTCGAGGACGTGGTGGGACAGGAAGGCGAGGACGGTGGCGTACCAGAGCTTGGCGTGGTGAGGGGCGAGGATCCAGTGGCCTTCGTCGGGGAAGTAGAGGAACTTGTGCGGGGTGGTGGTGTCGGCCTTGGTGCGGGACGAGAGGTCCCACCAGAGGCGGGTGGCTTCGGTGATGGGGACTCGGTAGTCCTTGTCGCCGTGGATGATGAGCATGGGGGTGGTGATGGCGTCGGCGGAATGGTGGGGTGACTGGGCGTCGGCCGTCTCCGGGGTCATCTCGCGGTGGAAGAACCAGGGGATGTCGCCGGTCTCGGCCGAGTCGTGGAGGCGCCAGATCGAGGCGTGGGCGACGATCGCGTCGAAGCGGTCGGTGTGGCCGGCGATCCAGTTGGCCATGTAGCCGCCGAATGATCCGCCCATCGCGGCCGTGCGGTCGCCGTCGATGTCGGGGCGGGCGCACGCGACGTCGGTGAAGGTCATCAGGTCCGTGTACGGGGCGCCGTTCCATTGGCCCCAGCCTCGCCGGATGAAGTCGAGGCCGTAGCCGGTCGACAGTGCGAAATCCGGGAGCAGGACCGCGAAACCTCGTTCCACCAACGGCCACGGGTTGGCGCGCCACGACCACGTGTTCTGCGAAAGCACCGGGCCGCCGTGTACTTGCAGCACGAGCGGCGCCGGTTTCTCCGAGCCGGCGTCGTGGGGGAGTGCGAGCCAGGAGCGGATCCGGGTGCCGTCCTCGGCGGTGGTGACGACCTCCTCGAGCCTGCCGGGTACCGCGACCGGTTCGACCGGGCTCGGCAGCAGTTCGATCTTCGAGCCGTCCAGCGCGACCCTGACCGGGGCAGGCGGGCTGTCGATGGCCGCGCGCAACGCGTACGCCCAGCCGTTGTGTCCGATGTGGACGTTGGTGTACGCCGCGTCGTCGTGGGTCAGCCGGGTGTGCTCGCCGGTCGCCACGTCGATGCGCCACAGCGGGGCCCTGCCGTTGTCGTCCGCGACGGCCACCAGCGCCGAGCCGTCCGGCGTCCAGACGGCCGAATGCGGCCAGCGGTCCCACTCCAGAGTCAGTGCGCGGATCTCGCCGCCGTCCAGTGGCAGCACGCCGAGCCAGCGGTCGCCCGGTTCCTCCGGGGTGAAGCGGCGTTCGACGCCGAACGCGACACCGGTGCCGTCGGGGGAGATGCGGGGTGAGTCGTATTCGTGCTCGGGATCTTCGGCGAGCACACGGCGTTCGCCGGTCGCGACGTCGATGGCGACGAGAGTGGACCGTTGCGAGCCCGCCGGTTCGGCGACGATCCACACGGCGACGATCGTGCGGCCGTCCCGGCTGATGTCCCAGCCACCGCTCGTGCTCAACGCCCGCCCCACATGCCCGGTGAGGTCACGGGGCTCGTCGCCGGACAGCACGAACAGGCGCGTGGACTCCGGCCCGAGATCATGATCCCAGTAACGGACCGGGAACTCCTCGTGCAGGATCGCGGTGACGCCGCCGTCGGCGCGCTGTTTGCGGATTTCCTTGTCATGATCGGGATCCACGGCCGACGGGTGCAGGTCCGAGCCGAACACGATCGTCCCGTCGGCGGCGACGACCACGCCCCGCGTGTCACCCGATAGAGCGACGAGCACCCGGGCGTCGCCACCGTCCGCGGGCTGGCACCAGAGTGCCGTTCCGGACTTTTCGCCCTCCGGGTTCGGGCGCGACGACACGAACAGCAGGTCACCGCTCGGCGTGAACGCGGCGCCGGACTCGCCTTCGGCGCTGCGCGTCAGCCGTTTGGCCGAGCCGAGCCCCTCGGGATCGAGCGACCACAAAGCCGTGGTGTAGCGGGACTTCTTGCTGTTCGGCGTCGACACCGCCACCACGAGCCTGGTGCCGTCTGAGGACAGCGTCAGCCCGTTGATCCGGGGATGGGTGATGAAAGCGTCGAGATCAGAGAAGATCACCGACTCTTCTTACCAGTGCCGGACCGATACGTACCAGGCGTCCGTTGCGGTGAACGGCTCCGTTACGCAGCGGCGCGAACACCGTTTTCGAAGAAGGCCAACCGGATCTCGTCGTCCATCGCGCGCTCGGGGTGGTTCATCAGCCCGAACGCCAGGCCGTCGGCGCTGGTGATGCCCGCGATGCCGCCCTGCGAACCGTCCAATTCGGACCCGTCGGCATAACGCAGCGCCGGTCGCCACGCGGAGGTCGCCTCGTCGAGGTGGCTGAAGCGGCCCTCGCCGTGCGCGAACGGGAAGGCCAGCGTCTGTCCACTGAGGCCGGTCAGCCACGGGCTCTCGTTGCCGGGCTCGACCACGTGCCGCGCGTGCGGCTCGTTGCGGAAGGTGCCTGCCGCGTTGACCTTCAACGCCACGCCCTCGCCGAAGCAGCCTGCGCGGAGCGCGATCTGGAAACCGTTGCAGATCCCCAAAACCGGCCGGGTCAGGCAGGCCTTGAACTGGTCGGCGAGCCGGGTCTTCAGCAGCAGCGACGCGACCGAGCCGCCACCCAGGTGGTCACCGAACGAGAAGCCGCCCGGGATGCACAGGATGTCGGCGTCGTCGAGCCGCTCGGAGCCGTCGAGCACGTCCGCGACGAACCGCAGCCTCGGCTCGGCGCCGACGTCGCGGAACGCGCGCAGGGTTTCGTCCTGGCAGTTCGTGCCGGGCAGGTACAGGACGTTGACGGTCGGTTTCACGCGATCCTCGCAGTAAAGGAACCTGTCCAGCGGTCGGCGACGGCCGGGGTGAGCAATTCGGTGCCTGCCACGCGGACGCCGGTCTCGTCGACCAGCCGTCCGAGCACGACGGCGTTCAGTGCTTCGGGCAGCGAAGCGAGCGTGGCCTCGTCGAGTTCGACGAGAGCGCCGGCGCGGTGCTCGGCGAAGAGCAGCTCCGCCTGTGCCGCTTCGGGGTTCAGCTCGACGCCGAGCCCGCTCGCGAGCGCGCCCTTGACCAGCCCGGCGGCGACGCCACCCGGCCCGATCCGCGTAGCACTGCGGAAGCCGCCCCGGCTGGCGGCGAGCGCCGCGAGGTAAGCGTCCACAGTGGACAAGTCGACACTGTCCAGCGGCCCTTCGGAGACACCGAGCAGTCGGCCGGCGACGGTCGCGACCGGCGACGGGGTCCTCGGGCCGATCAGCGCGAGCACACTGCCCGCGCCGGTCCACTGCTCGGGCGTCAGTTCGGCGGCGTCCGGTGCCTTGCCCAGCGCGGTGAGGAACACCGCGGGCGGCACGCTGACCACGCCTTCGTCGGTGGCGGTCGAGCCGGCCGACGAGTCCTTGCCGGAGATGACCGGGACGCCGAAGTGCCGGACCAGCAGCGCCAGCTCGTCGACCATGCCGACCAGCCATTCCTGCCAGTTCTCGGCCAGGTGCGGGGTGTAGAAGTTGTCGGTCAGGCAGATGTCGTTGAGCGCGACGCCCGCGAGCACCTGCCCGGCGACCACGTCGACGAACATCTGGCGCAGCGCGTCGACCGGGTGCACGTCGAACAGCCACGGGTTGAAGGCGGTCGAGAGCACGGCCGCCGCGCGCGAGCCGTCGACCGGCGTTCCCGCCCAGTAGCCGGTGGACACCCGGTGCTCGCCGCCGTACTGCGGGCCGTAGAAGGTGTTGCCCTGCACCGTGCTGTCGTACTGCGAGTCCGCGTAGTGCTGCGAAGCGACCTCGGCGTCGGCGACGACCTGCTCCAGCAGCTTGCCGATCTCGTCGACCGCCATCGACGGCCACGACGGCGCGGGCGTGGTGATGGTCGGGACAGGCCCGGTTTCGATGCGGGGGATGTCGAAGTCGAGCATCTCGTACGGCACGTCGAAGCCGAGCTCGCCGAACTCGCCGGGCTCGGCCTGCGCCAGCACGTCCGCCTCGGTCAGCGCGGGCTGGTGGAACACGGTGTACCGGCCGGTGTCGGTGAACCGCCCGATCGCGGTCGTGCGCACCTGGTGCCGCTTGAGGATCCGCGACGCCGCGGCGTACTCCGAAGGCGGGATCGCGAGCAGCATCCGTTCCTGCGACTCGGAAAGCAGGATCCGCCACATCGGCAGTGCCGACGTCTTCAGCGGCACGAGCGCGGTGTTGATCCACACGCCGCCCGGGTCGCCGATCTCGCCGACCGCGCTGTTGAGCCCGGCGCCGCCGACGTCGGTCAGCGCGCGCAGGCAGCCGGCGTCACGCAGGTCGACCAGTGCCTTGCGGAACTTGACCTGCTCCAGCGGGGCGCCGATCTGCACCGAGGTGACGTCCATGGTGCTGCCGGCGGAACTCGCGGACGCGCCGTGCATGCCCTCGTTGCCGGTCAGGCCGCCGATGAGGACCACCAGGTCACCCGGCTGCGGGGTGCCCGGCTGCGCGGCCGAGGTCGGCATGATGCCGATGCTGCCGCCGAGCGCGAACGGCTTCGCCCGGTACGCCGGGTGGAAGGTCATGTGCGAGTAGGTCATCGGCACGCCGAAGGTGTTGCCGTACTCCTTGATCGCGCGGATGGTGTCCGAGGCGATCTGGCGCGGCGCGGGACGCCCGGCGATCGGCGCGGGCGTCTCCGGGACACCGAGCGCGGTGTACTCGAACGAGCCGATCGGGTCGGCGACCAGCCCGGTGCCGAGGATGTCGCGCAGCACGCCGCCGAGCTTGGTCAGCTGGCCGAAGTAGGCCGAGATGGCCGACGGGCCGTTGTGCGTCTCCGCCTTGACGGCGATCGCGTGGTCCTCATAGAAGTCCCAGACACCGGCGTTGTCGTGGAACATGCTGAGGATGTTGGGGTTCTGGGTGTCCTTCGACGCCGCGACCAGACGGCCGAGCAGGCTGCCGAGCGACTTCCAGGTGGTGTGCGCGCAGTGGTCGCTCCACCGGGCGTCGAGCGCCTCGAACAGCACGTCGGTGACCGATTCGGTGCCGAGCTGCTCCTGAATGCCCCGGATGTGCTTCATCTGCGCGAGCGAGAGGTTGCGGCCCTCGGCCTTGCCGAGTTCGGCCAGCTCTTCGTCGCTGAGCTTGGTGAGGTCGTAGTACCGCGCGGGCTCGTAATGCCCGCTGGGCATGAGCGTCTCGTAGCGCGGCTCGGTCTCGTGCAGTTCTTCGATCGTCTGGTTGAAGCGGGTGGCCCTGATGATCTCGGCCAGCTTCGGCGAGGACGACTTGTAGCTGGTCGCCATCTTGCCCGCGACCGCGTCGAGGCCGAGCGCGGCGCACATCGCGACGAGCGAGTCGCTCTCGTTGTCGACGACACCGCGGCGGTAGGCCACCTGGACCTCGCCGTCGGCGAGCGCGACGTCCGCGACGGTCACCTTGCCGATGGGCCCGTGCAGCGCGTCGCAGACGGCGGCGATGCCCTCGGCGCCGGGCTCGGTGGCGAACTGGATGTAGTAGTCGTGCCAGATCTCCAGATCCGGCAGGCCCAGGTCACGCCCGGCACGCTCCACATCGGGCTCCGCGGCACCGGCCGTGCGCACCGAAAACTTGTGGATCACTCGTCCCCCTCTAGGGCGGTCAGGGCGGGCGTTTCACGGTGGATTGTGCAGCAGTGATGACGCTCACGCAGCCGTGGGGTGCGACCCGTACCTGGTCGTGGTGTGCTCTCGCACCTCCGCCACCACCGGCGAGGTCGCGAATGCCCTCGCGACCTCGGTGAGCCACTCGGTCTCCGACTCGATGCTGGCGTCGACTCGGAGGCCCCGCACGTGCGGGGCCGCGGGCCAGCTGTGCCCGGCCTCCTTGGCGATCAGCGCGGCGGCGAGCGACGCGGCCTCGAGCGTCGCCGGGCTCTGCGGGGCGCGCACCCACTCGGTCACTTGCGGCGGGATGTGGCGGCGGAGCACGAGCACACCGTCGCGGATCTCGATGATCCGCCGGTAGAGCGCGAATTCGGGGTCGCGGGGCATGCCGGTGAGCGCGATGCCGGGCTGCGCGGCGAACAGCGCCGACCACAGCGGCGCCATCGCGCGGTAGCGGCGGATCGCGCTGATCCGGCGGTGCAAGCGGATCAACTGCTCACTCCAGGTCGCGAGCATCGCGCCCACGATCCACAGCGCGACGGTCAGCCAGGCGAGGTTCAGGTTGACCGCCATGAACGTCTCGCGGCTCAGCCCGGTCAGCAGGATCCACAGTGACGGCAGGCAGGCCCAGGTGGCCCAGCCGATCGTCCACACCGCGCCCGCCGCCACCGTGCGCAGCCCGATGCGGAACGGGCCCGGCGGGCATTCGGCGGCGTAGCGGTTGATCATCCTGGCGAACACGACCAGGCAGCCGGCGCCGTAGAGGTAGAGGACCAGCTGGTAGCCGACGAGCGACGGCCGGACCGCGTTGGCCTTGGTGAACCCGCCGTCGCCGGTGTCGAACCTGGTCGTGGCCAGCAGGACGGTCATCGTCAGCCAGGCCGCGACCAGGTAGCGGAAGCCGCTGCGGGGTTCCGGCGTGCGGGTCGACCCGGCGAGCCGGACCAGGAAATGCACGGCGAGCAGCTGGAACGCGTTGCCGAGCAGGCGCGAGGTCAGCGGGAACGGCTCGAACCGCATGATCAGGTTCGTCGTCGGCGGCGCGACGAACACGATGCCGATGGCGAGGCTCGTGAAGAACAGCAGCAGGTACTCGAGGACAGGAGTCAGCTCGCGACCGCGGTTGGCGAACAGCTTGTAGGCGACGACGAGCAGGATGGCCCCGCTGACGACGTAATGGGTCACCGGCGCCTGCCGCCGAACGCGGCTTCGAGCGCACCGAGGCCGCCCGCGTGCGTGGTGGGCGTCTCGCGGCGAACCTGGCGCATGATCAGGGACGCGACCAGCTCGGCTTCGCGTTCCTGCTCTTCGGCGTAGGTGGTGCGGCCCAGCACCCGGCGGATGAGCTCGGGGGAGAGGTTCGGCATGAGCGCCGCCGGCACCGCGGCGTCGAGTTCGGGCGAACCGGCGTGCCCGCAGAGTAAATGGCCGATTTCATGCAGCAAGATATGTTCTTGGTGCAGTGCGCTGGTTTCGGTGGTGTAGAAGACGTAATCGGCTTGATCGGTGGCCGCGAGCACACCGCATGGCGCGCTCGAATTCGTTGCCATCGGGACCAATTCGATACGTCGTCCGCGCCGTCGCGCCAGCGTTTCGAGGAAACCGGTCATCTCGAATGGCGTAGGTATTTCTACCGACGCGACGATTCCCTCGCACCGTTTCCACAGTGCACTTCGCGAGGACAGCACTTTCCTCCCCTGCTAAGCCCTTCAGCCGGTGCTGTCGCTGGACATCCCCCGCTGCGCTTCCCTCCGTTGAATAGTATCGATGATGTCGTTTATCGTGCCAAGACCTTCTTCCGAAAGCGTGACGGCACGCAGAGCGACTTGACGGACCGCGTTGTTGCGCAGCGCGCCGAGCAGTTCGAGTTCCTGGGCGATCTTGTCGCCTTGCTCGTCATCGAAGAAATACGCGGGCGGGACCTGGAAGAACGCGGCCAGCGCCTCCAGATGGCGTTTGGTGGGATTGTCCCGTCTGCCGGTACGCAGCTGCCATAGATAGGTCGCGGAGAAGGATTCGCCGGTCGCCTCCCGGCAGGCCTTGGCGACCTCCTCGTGACTGTGCTGCTCGCCGTTGGGGCGGCGCACGACGCTGAACAGGTGGTCGATCCGCTCGGCGAGCTGTCCCGCTCCCGGCTCCTGGTCCATCCGCTGGCCTCTTTCGTGAGCTCAGGTGTATGACCAGCTTACTCCGGTTCGCCTCAGTTGACAGTCGCCAGGGTTGTCGGCCATGCTTCGGACGTCAGCTGAGGTGAATGTCTGGCCGACCTTCACTCATCGAGGCTGGCGTCAGTGGGGCCGGAGGGGGTCTTCACTCGAGGGAACAGGGGAGTGTCGATGAGGAAGCTGTTCTGTGTGGTGGCGTTCGCCGCCACCGGGGTCTGCCTGGTACTGCCAGCCGCGGCCAGTGCGGCGGGTGGTGAGTACTTCACCGGGACTGGCGTGGGAAACAGCGCCTCGGAAGCGCTCAACCGGGCCGTCGTCGGCGCTTTCCGCAACGCGGCGACCGGTGGGTACCAGGAGGCGCAGTGCACGATCACCACGACGGCGGTGAAACCGTCGGAACCGCAGTGGTACCAGGGTTTCGCGCGGATCGAGTGCGTCAAGTGAAGTTCAGGGAAGCGGTGACGGTCGCCGCGCTTGCCGTCGTTGCCGGGTTTTTCTCGGTCGGGTCCGCTTCGGCGAGCCCGGCTGGGTGCGTGTACGTCAACTACACGTACTCGCACGCGCTGAGCGCCAGCGGTCCGTATGTCTACGAGGGACCGACAGGGGATGAGCGGCTTGAGCCGCGCTATCGCGGGGACACGATCCGGGTCTGTTCCTGATGTTGTTTCGAGAGGGGAAAAGAAAGTGAAGAACATTGTCAAGCGGGCTGCGGCCTGCGCGTTGTTCGCCGCCGTGGCCGGTGTGGGCCCGGTGGTGCTGGCGTCGCCTGCCTCGGCTTCCGTCGCGGTGAAGGAAACGCGGACGTTCAACTGGACGGCGTACGAGAACTCGCCGAAGGAGGCGATCCAGAAGGCGACCAAGACCACGCTGGGTTTCGCGGCCGCCGCGCAGTTCTCGCCGGCGCAGTGCGCGGTGACCTGGAGCGACTCCACGCGGCTCGGTCCTGGTTACTACGCCGGAAGCGTTGTGCTCAGCTGCACGCGCTGAGGTGAATGAGTAAAGGGTGAGTGCCGTCCGCGGAGGACGGCACCCACCCTTTTTCGTTGGCTTACTTGACTATCTGTTCCTTGACGACGATGTGGCCGTCATCCGGGTTGATCTTGCCGCCGAGTCGCTGGAAGGCGCCGTCGGTGAGGTCGAGGCACTTCGGGACTTCCTTCGTCCAGGCGTAGGTGCCCCGGTCGTTGATGACCACGGTCAGCGACTTCTTGGTCTTGACGTTGGTGACCTTCACCTTGGTGCCGAACGGCAGCTGCGGGTTCCGGCTGAGTGAGGTCGCGGCCGCGTCCCTGTTCCCGTCGTAGAAGTCGCCGTTCGCGGTGCGCGCACCCGCGGGCATCACGCCGTAGTGGGTGGCCCAGCAGTTCTGGCCCTTGGGTGGCGTGTCGGCCGCGCTCACCCCGGTCGCGGTCAATCCGGCCAGTGCGACGAAGACCATTGTGGACGCAATTCTACCGATCACGGCATTCTCCTGATTTCCCGAATGAATGTTGAAAAGAGCTTCGGAAATTCGACCTTGGCATGGGTTCGCGGCGGCTCGAAAGGTCACCCACTCGTCAGGGTGACAGTGCGAACCTCTACCGCTCGGTAGACGTGATGTGCGCTTCGTGGCACGTCTGACGTGCGGAAAAGGTTCTACGTTCGACCTAAACCCCACGATTGTGTGGATGACTGTCGAGCTTCTTGCGGCCGTCGCGGCGACGTTGCTAGCTTCGAAATCGGCCAAGATCGGCGGCGGGAGCGGGCCCATCGCGAATTGGTCGAATCCCATTTCATGAGGAGTATTCGCAATGTCGGTTAAACGGGTGCTGACTGTACTGGCCGCGTTCGTGGCAGCGGGCACGATGATCGCGGCGCCGCTGGCTTCGGCGTCGACTTCGGGCGAAGAGGCCTTCGTGGTGAACAAGGACCAGTTCAACAAGATGTTCCCGAACAGGAACGGCTTCTACACCTACGAAGGTCTGGTCGCGGGCATGAAGTCGTTCGGGAAGTTCGCCAACGAGGGCAACGACGACACCAAGAAGCGGGAAGCGGCCGCGTTCCTGGCGAACGTCAACCACGAGAGCGACGGGCTGAAGGCGGTCAGGGAGTACAACACCGCGAACTACGCGCACTACTGCGACCCCGGCGCGGCAGGCGGCTGCCCGGCTGGCAAGGACCAGTACTACGGCCGCGGCCCGATCCAGCTGAGCTGGAACTACAACTACAAGGCCGCCGGTGACAGTTTCGGCGTCGACCTGCTGAAGAAGCCTGATCTGGTGGCGACGGACGCGGCCATCTCCTGGAAGACCGGCCTGTGGTTCTGGAACACCCAGTCCGGCGCAGGCGGCATGAAGCCGCACGACGCGATGGTGCAGAACAAGGGCTTCGGCCAGACGATCCGCAGCATCAACGGCGCGCTGGAGTGCGACGGCAAGCGCAAGGACCAGGTGGAGGCCCGCGTCAGCGCGTACCGCAACTTCACCAAGATCCTCGGCGTCGACCCCGGCGGCAACCTCTACTGCTGAGTTGTCGTGAGTGGTATGGCCGGTTCTAACCGGCCATACCACTCACGAGGCCTGGTGCAGTTCGGCGAGCAGTGAGGTGACTGCTTTCTTGGGCTTCAGACTTGCATCCCAGGGGAGGGCGTCGCCGGGGCCGACGGGGTATTTGCCCGCGTCAGCCGTGGAGCCGTAGCGGTCGGTGAAGCCCCACGCTCCGAAGGTCGTGCAGTTCGGCTCGTCCCGGCAGACCGCGAGTTTGCCTGCGAACTCCTTGGCCTGCATGGTGGTGTCGCCGCCAGAGACCACGTCCATCTCCGAGATGCGGACCTTCAGTCCCAGCGCCGCCAGTGCGCGGACGTGCTTGCGGAAGGTCTCCGGCGGGGTGCGGTCGCCCTTTTCGTATTCGTGGTTCTGGAGGCCGACGCCGTCGATGGGCACGCCGTCCGCGCGCAGTTTCTTGACCAGTTTGTACAGGGAATCCCAGCGGCCACCGTCCTGCTCGGCGCCGTACTCGTTCAGGTAGAGCACCGCGTCGGGGTCGGCGGCGCGGGCCGCGCGGAAGGCCTGGGGGATGTAGTCGGCGCCCATGGCCTGGTGCCAGAGGTTGTGCTCGAGGCCGTCGGAGTTGTCCTCGTTGATGGGCTCGTTGACGACGTCCCATTCGGCGACCTTGCCCTTGAAATGGCCCGCGACCGCCTTGATGTGGTCCAGCATCACGGTCTTCTTGTCCGAGGCCGAGCGTATCCAGGCCGGCAGCGCCTCGAACCAGACCAGGGTGTGCGCGTGCACGGCCATGTCGTTGGCGCGCGCGAAGTCCACCAGCATGTCGGCCTCGGCGAACGCGAACACGCCGCGTCGTGGCTGGACGAACTGGGGCTTCATGTCGTTTTCCGGGGTCAGGGCGTTGAACTCGCGGCCTGCGATGGCGCGGTAGGCGTCGTCGGCGACCAGCGGTCCACTCGCGACGGCGGTGCCGATGCCGACTGGGCGTGACATGCCCGATGCTTTGGTGCGTAAGGAAGAATTCGACTGTGGCTGCTTCCACGACGGCGCGTCGACCACCTTCGCGGAGCCCGACGCGGTCAGCGAGCCGAGTGTCCAGCCGCCGCCGACCGCGGCGTCGGCGCCGAACCACACCGTGCCCGAGTTGAACACGCCGTGCTCGGAGACCGAACCGAGTTGCTTGCCCGCGACGAAGACCTTCACGGTGCCGCCGCCACGGCGGATCGAGAGCGCGACGGTGCCGGACAGGCCGGAGCCGAAGGTCTTGGTCTCGACGGCCTTGTCGGACTTGCCGTCCCAGACCGCGATTTCGAGCTTGCCGCCGACGATGCCGGCGCGCACGCTCGGCGGCTCCTGGCGCCATTCGTCGTAGATGACGGGAACCTTGCCGTAGAGCTGGAAATAGGCCGCCTTACTGTCCACTCCGGACAACACGGCATCGACCTGGAAGTCGCCGCTGACGTCGAGCCTGGGCCCGGCCAGGTTGACCGGGGGATTGGGCTGCAGGCGTTTGCCGGCGGTTTCGGTGATCCAGCGGTCGAGCGGGGTGATCACCACCCCGGCCGCTGTCGGTTGCGCACCCGCGAACCGCGACCAGTTGTGGCCGCTCAGCAGATCGGCGGAGACGGCGGCGGTGCCGCTGGCTGGGACGGCGGTTCCAGCCACCAGCACCGCCGCGAATACCGCGGCAGCACGGAACAAGGTCATGAGCCCTCCACGAACAACTAGGTGCGAAGCGGCGTATCGCACGACCGATGTGTTGCCCTGCTTTACCCAGCGACAGCCAGCCGGTTGGGTACCAGGTTCTGCAGTACCCCGTGCAGGCCGAGCACCACCGCGCCGGTGAGCGTGGCCGCCATCCCGAGCCGCGAGACCTCGACTCGCGGTGGGTACGGGGTCAGCGCGGCGAGCCCGGCGCGCACGGGTTCGAGCAGCAGGTCGCCGTTCGTGCCGAGGCCGCCGCCGAGCACGATCAGCTCGAGATCGGCGACCCTGGTCAGCTGCGCGGCGTACTTGGCGATGCGCTCGGCTTCCAGTTTGACCAGCGAGTTGGCCAGGCGGTCGCCCGCACGGGCGGCGTCCATCACGGCTTCGGCGGTGAGCGGGCCGCGCAGGCTGCTGTCCATCACCTGGGTCAGCCGCCGCTCGGCGTGCGCGAGGAACGCGTCGGCCGCCGGGCTGTGCGGGTCGAATTCCCAGCCGGGGCGGACGAAGTCTATTTCGCCCGCGGCCCCGTTGTGCCCGCGCCGCAACCGTCCGGAAAGGACGAGCCCGGCGCCGACACCGCTGCCGACTTCGAGGAAGGCGAAGTCCTCGACGCCTTCACCGGCGCCGGACCTTCCCTCGCCGACGGCCGCGAGGTTGACGTCGTTCTCGACGGTGACGGGCATGCCGAGCGCCGCGCCGAGGTCGGCGGCCGCGGCGAATCCGTTGAGGTCAGGCTGGTTGGCGACCCGGATCGTGCCGGTCTGCGGGTCGACCACGCCGCCGACCCCGGCCGTCGCCGCGGTGATGGTCATGACGCCCGCCCGCGCGGCGAGCCGGTCCCGCAGTTCGACGGATTTGGCGACCACTTCGTTGCGGTCGCAGTGATTCAGCGGCAGGTCGAGCCTGGCGAGTTCCTCACCCGCCAGGTCGGTCAGCACGCCGCGGAGGAACCGGCTGCCGATGTCGAGGCCGAGCACGGTGGCCGCGTCCGGGCACGGCTCGAAGAACACCGCGCCGTAGCCGGTTTCGGCAGGAGGCGGCGGGGCCTGCCGGATCAGCCCCGCCGCGAGCAGCGCTTCGATGGAACGGCCGGTCGTCGGCTTCGAGGTGCCGAGCTCGCGGGCGAGCTGGGCGCGGGACACCGGGTGGAGCTGCCGGACCGCCAGGTAGACGGCCTGCAGGTTCAACTCCTTGACCAGTGAGCCGGTCACCGTCCCGTTGAGCATGACCCGAAGTCTAGTAATGTCGCGTTACCAAGTCTAGTAACGCGGCATTACCAAAGCATTTCAACAAGTCCCGCTCACCGGAGCAAGCCGGTCGTGAGCGGTATGCCGGTTCTAACCGGCCATACCACGCACGAGCCCTTGCTAGGTCAGGTCCGAGCAGGACTTCGCGTCCGGATCCTTCGCTCCCTTCGGCACCCAGCGGACGTTCGCGAACGAGGCGGAGAACGCCGCGTCGGTGTAGACCAGGAACGGCGTGTTGACGTTCTCGAAGTCCATCCCGTTCGCGAAGCACGCCAGCGGGATCTTCACCGTGGTCTTCCCGGCCCCTGCCAGGTCGGTGAACAGCTTGGTGGCGTTGACCTCGGTGAAGCACGGGTAGACACAGTGGACACTGAGCACCGTCCGGTTGGCCGGTGCGGCGTGGACGATCGTGTCGAACTCCAGCGCCCCGTCGGCGTTCGGATAGCCGCGCAGGTCACTGGGGCCGGTCGTGTTCTGCAGGTAGATCTGCGCGGGACCGGTGCCGGTCCAGGTCGCCTTCAGCCCGTCCTGCTGGACGTTGACGTCGGACTGCACGACGCCGATCTCGGCGTGCGACGCGGTGCCGTCAGGGCCGATCTCGGTGCCGCCCCAGTTCTCGGCCGAACCGATGAAACCCTTGTACGGCGCGATGTCCTGGCGGTTGAACAGCTCCAGGTCCTCGGTCGCGTTGCCGCCACCACCCGGCGAAGCGCAGTTGGTGCCGGGGAACGAGGTCTCGTCGAGCTTGCCGATCGGCCGGTTCTGCCAGTCGCGCAGGCCGTAGCCGAGCGGGAACAGCGGGTCGTAGTCCGCGGTGCCCGGGTTCAGCGGGGCCTGGCAGGCGCTCTTCGGCCACGAGTACGGCAGCTCGCCGGTGTAGCCGCCGCGGTTGTTCCAGCCGCGGATGAGCTTGTCGGCGACGCCGGCGCCTTCGGTGCCCGGCAGCCAGGCCGCGACGAACGCGTCGGAGCGGTTGATCTCCTTGTTCAGGTAGAGCGGGCGGCCGCCGACGTAGACGGTGACGACCGGGGTGCCCTTGCCGCTGACCTTGTCCAGCACCGCGAGGTCCTCGGGATACAGCTTCGCGGCCTCGAGCGTCTTGCGGGTCAGATCGCCGTTGCCCTCGGCGTACGGGGTCTCGCCGATGACGGCGATGACCGCGTCGAAGCCCTTCGGGTCGACCGTGCCCTTCTCGTCGAAGGTGACGTTGGCGGCGCCGAGGGTCTCGCGGAGGCCGCCCAGGATGCTGGTGCCGTTCGGGAAGTCGGCGTTGGTGTTGCCGGTGCCCTGCCAGGTCAGCGTCCAGCCGCCGGTCTGGTTCTGCAGGCTGTCGGCGCTCTTGCCGACCACCAGCACCTTGGCGCGTGGCGAGAGCGGGAGCACCTTGCCGTTGTTCTTGAGCAGCACCTGCGAGTCGCGGACGGCGTCGCGGGCGAGCCTGCGGTCCTGCAGTGCGGCGGCGGAGTCGGCGTGCTCGCGGGCGGACGGCTTCGGCGCGTCGAACAGGCCGGCGCGCAGCTTGACGCGCAGGATCCGGGTCACCGCGTCGTCGATGCGGGCCAGCGGGATCTGCCCGCTCTGCACCTGCGCGGTGGTGTTGGTGATGAAGGCCTTCCAGTCGGCGGGCACCATGATCACGTCGATGCCCGCGTTGATCGCCTGCGGGCAGCTCGCGTTGGTGCAGCCGGTGACCTGGCCGATGCCGTTCCAGTCGGAGACGACCAGCCCGTCGAAGCCCATCTTGTTCTTGAGGATCTGGTTGAGCGCCTTGTCGCTGCCGTGCAGCTTGCCCTCGTTGATGCCCGCCTCGGCGTTGGTCCAGCTGTTGAACGAGACCATCACGGTCTGCGTGCCCGCGGCGAGCGCGCCGTAGTAGCCCTGGCCGTGGATGTTGATCATCTCGGACTCGGTCGACGGGTTGACGCCCTGGTCCTGGCCCTTGAGCGTGCCGCCGTCACCGATGAAGTGCTTGGCGGTGGCGATCACGCCGTCTTCGCCGATGCGGCGGGTGGCGCCGTCCTGCAGGCCGTTGATCGCCTCGTAGCCGTACGCGCGGGTGATCCGCGGGTCCTCGGAGAAGCCCTCGTAGGTGCGGCCCCAGCGGTCGTCGCGGACCACGGCGAGGGTGGGGGAGAAGGCCCAGTCCTGGCCGGTCGCGCGGATCTGGCGCGCGGTCGCGCCCGCGATGTCGCGGACGAGACATGGGTCGTGCGCCGCGCCGAGCCCGATGTTGTGCGGGAAGACGGTGGCGCCGTAGACGTTGTTGTTGCCGTGCACCGCGTCGATGCCCCAGATGACCGGGATCTTCGTGCGGGTGCTGACCGAGGCCTGCCAGTACGCGTCGGCGGCGGCGAGCCACGACGCCTGGGTGGCGTGCTTGTCCTTGCCCGGCCACGAGCCGCCGCCGTTGAGCACGGAGCCGATGGCGTACTGCTTGACCTCGTCGGGGGTGATCGCGGCGATCTCGGGCTGGGTCATCTGGCCGATCTTCTCGGCGAGTGTCATGCCGGAGAGGATCTGGGCGATCTTGCGCTCGTCGCGCGGGTTCTTCTCGACCTGGCTCTTGACCTTGGGCCAGTCGGCCAGCGGCTTGAGGCTGTTCTCGATGCGCGCGCAGCCGCGGAAGTCGCGGTCGGGCTGCCCGATGACAGGCTGGCCGGGCGGCTTGGGGGTGGCCTGGGCGGTGCCGCCCAGCAGGACCAGCCCGGCCAGCACGGCGAACGTGCCCCGTCCGATGCGTGAGCGGGCGAGTGAGAATCTGGCCATGGGCAGTCCGTTCTGCGAAGCCGTCGGGGGAACCGTGCCTGATCGTCACTGGTGCGGACGCTCGCGTCAAGCGTTAATTTTTACTCCGAAAAAAGTATCGGCCGGTGAATTTCGGACGGGCCGCCGGTAAATCCGTTGACGCTGCGCCGAGCGGACGGTCATGATGACTGCACACGGTCCAACGACAGGGAGACAGATCATGACGCGTTCAGAGCGAGCCTCGCGCAGGCGCTCCTCGTCATGAGTTAGATCTCTGCATGCCGAAGGAGCCGCCTGATCAGGGCGGCTCTTTTCGTGAAGCACTGTTGTGGAGCACCGTTTTTCAAGCCATTTTGCCGTTCGCCGCGCCGTCGCCATGAGCGAGGCCAGGCGAGCATGCCCCTGTAGCTCAGCTGGAACAGAGCGCCGCGCTACGAACGCGGAGGTCCCAGGTTCGAATCCTGGCAGGGGTGCTAGGTCCAGTGGAATGGATCCCGGAGTCTCAGTCCGGGGACGCGGGTTCGATCCCCGCACGCGCTACGCAGGACAGGGAGGGCTGGCTGAGTGGTAAGGCACCGGAGTGCTAATCCGTGGTCCGGCAACACGTCCGGCGCGCGTTCGATCCGCGCGCCCTCCGCTGTTCCCGCCGGGAGGATTGGCCGAGACTGGTAAGGCAGCCGTTTCGAAAACGGTAGTCGGCGTGATGAGCGCCGCGCGGGTTCGAATCCTGCATCCTCCGCTTGACGTTTCCCCGCCGCCGCCCTGTCTACGGGCGGTGGCTTCTCTTTGCCCGAAAGGACATCGGGGTTGCCCGAAGAGACGGGACGTGCGCGTTGCGGCGGCTATCTGCCGAAGGTCAAACGTGACGGGCGAGTGGGGTCGTGAGTGGTACGGCCGGTTCTAACCGGTCTAAACACTCACGACCCCATGCTTCAGGGGAGGTCGGCCATGACTATGCCGGTCGGGAGCGTTTCGGTGGGGGTGCGGCGGCCGGTGGCCGTGATTTCGACGATCACGCTGGGTTCGGGGGAGGGGATGTGGGTCATGTCCTTGCGGACGTCATGGAGCGGGAAGTAGATGTAGTAGCGCTGGCCGGGGGCGAGCCTCATGGGGAGTGCCTGGCCGCAGTCGACCATGCGTCCTTTGTCGACGGTGCACCAGGTTCTGGCCTTCGCGCTGTCGTGGGTGAGCCAGCTGGTCGGGCCGAGCTGGAGGCGGGCGCCGGTCAGCGTCGTCTCGAGGCGGCCCTCGTTGATCAGGGCGATGCGGAGCCAGACCTGATCGTACTTGGCGAAGATCGCGTTCGTGAGCGGCGGCGCCTGCCGCTTGTCGAACCAGGCGTTGGTGCCCTTGGCCGGGTCCGCGTAGGCCAGGCTCACGCCCATGTCATAGGTGAGCGACGGGCCGGAAAGATCGAACTGGGTCTGGGCTTCCTTGATCTGGCGGAAGTTCCAGTAGTAGCCGCCCGCGCCGACGAGCAGTGCGAGCGCGGCGACGAAGAGGGCCCATTTCGCGATGCGGTTCTGGGTGCGCAGGTGATCGATCTCGGTGACCACGGTGCTGGGTCCCCCTCCGCCGTCGCGTTTTGACCTTGACGTCGGACGGTCGTCGGGTACGGGCCGGTTGTTACAGCCTGCCGCCCCAAACCGGTGGCTTGCCCGCCACCGGGCCCGTCGACCTGAGCGCGGGCAGGAACGGGTTCGGGTTGGCCGGGCAGACGGTTCCCTCGGCGGGCAGCGCGCCGGTGAGCAGGTACTGGTCGACGTACGTGGTCACGCAGGAGCTGCGGCCGTATGCCGTGTGACCCCAGCCCGCGTACGCGAGCAGCCTGCTGCCTTCCAGCAGGCGATGGCTCGCCTGCGCGCCCGCGAAGCTGGTGACACCGTCGAAGTGGTTGCCGACCACGAGCACCGGGGCCGAGGTCTTGGTGCGCCACGGGCCGGTGAAGCGGTCCTGGTTGACCGGCCAGTCGGCGCAGGCCGTGTTGCCCCACCACCAGAACGGGCCGAAGCGTGAGCCCGACTCGGCGAACTTGCCGATCGCGCGGTACGCCTCGAAGGACGCGGGGAACCTGGTGTCGGCGCAGACGTTGCCGTTGTAGGCGTCGAAACTGTTGTCGTAGTCGGCTTCCCTGGCCTTGAGCGGTGCCTTGGCCTGCTTGTCGCCGAGTGCGGCGTTGGCGAAGAAGTTGGCCACCGCGGCGAAGTCGGGCCAGCTCTCCGGCGCGTACATCGCGCTGGCAGCCTGGCCGATCAGCTTGTCGTAGGTGAGGATCTCGCCGTCGCCGAGGTCGACGGGGTGCGCGCGCACCGTCTTGGCGAGTGCCTCCCAGCGGGCGGCCGAGCCCCCTGGCTTCGCGAACGGGCACGCCGCGCCGGCTTCGTCGCAGAGTCGCAGGAACTCGTTGAACTCCAGCGCCGTGTTGGTCCGGTCGGACAGGATCTGCGCGCCGCCTGACCACAGCATCGGGTCCAGCACGCCGTCGATGACCAGCGCCCGGATGTTGTCCGGGAACAGGCTCGCGTAGGTGTTGCCGAGGAAGGTGCCGTACGAGAAGCCGAGGTAGGTCAGCTTCTTGTCGCCGACCGCGCGGCGGAGCAGGTCGAGGTCACGGGCGACGTCGGCGGTGCTCATGTGCCGGGTGATCGTGGCGTCGTTCTTCCGGCACTTCTCGCCGAGCGAGCGGTAGTGGTCGAAGAACGGCCGCTCCTGCTCGCGCTGGTACGGGAAGTTCGGCATCGCGCTGAGGAACGCGTTCGATTCGGCCTGGCTGGTGAAGCAGTGCAACGGATCCGAGGCGCCGACCCCGCGCGGGTCGAAGCCGATGATGTCGAACTTTCCTTGCAATGAAGCCGAGAACCGCTCGGCGAAGTCGAACGCGAAGCCGACGCCGGACCCGCCGGGCCCACCGGGGTTGAGGAACACGGAGCCGATCCGGTGGGCCTGGTCGGTGGCCGCCTTGCGGTTCAATGCGATGTGCGTCGACGGCCCGCTCGGCTGGTCATAGTCCAGTGGTACCAAGGCCGTCGCGCAGTCGAAGGCGGGATTCTGGTCGCACGGGCGTCAGTCCAGCTTCGGGACGGCGAGACCGTCCGGCCGCGCTTCGGCGGCGGGCACACTGACCGCCATCGTGAGTCCGATCGCGACGGCCACTAGCGTTTTCACTGGCCGACTCCATGTCCTGCGCAACGAACCTCCCGGTGTAGGCGGCCAAGCCTAGGTGATCGACTAACGGGGCACAGTTGCCGACGGAAGGGTTCCGGAAGTCAGGCGAGCAGCCCGACCAGGTCGGTGGCGATCCGCCGCTCGACGTCCGATGGCACCGGCTGGACCTCGGGGGCGAGCCCGCCGGCACAGACCGCGCCGAGGCTGCGGGCCTGCAGCGTGAGGCCCAGATCCATGGCCTGGATGGAGTTGCCGTTGGCGGCCGTCAGGTTCAGCATGCGGCCCTGGTCGAGCAGCACGATCTCGCGGCCGTCGCGGAGCACGTAGCCGGTGCGCCGCGTCGGTTCGGCGTACTCGACAGTGCTGCGCGTCGCCGCCAGTAACGCCGCTTTGTCGATCTCCCAGGCGAAATGGCCGACCCCGGCGAGCACCGCGCCGTCCGGCAGCGCGGCGAGTTCCGCCGCGCCGATGACGCCTTCGTGGCCGGTCGCGGTGAACACGACCTGCGCGTTGGCCAGTACCTCGGCCACCGGGCCGACCTGGTGGCCGTTGAGGATCGCGTGCAGTGCGCGCATCGGGTCGGTGTCGCACACCGAGACCCTGGCGCCCAGCTTGCTCAAGGTGTCGGCGACGCCCTTGCCGCACGGGCCGTAGCCGAGCACGGCCGCGCGGGTGCCGGGCACCATCAGGTTGGTCGCGTTCAGGAAGCCCTGCACGACGCTCTGGCCGACGCCGAACTCGTTCTCGACCATCAGCTTCAACGGCGAGTCGTTGATCACGACCACCGGTTTGCCCAGCACGGCCGCGGTTTCGCGCAGGCGGAGGCCGCCGGTCGTGGTCTCCTCGGTGCCGCCGAGATAGCCCGCACCGGTTCCGGACGCGAGCAGCGACATCGTCAGGTCGGCGCCGTTGTCCAGTGTGATGTCCGGATCGCACTCGAGAACTTTCGCGATGTTGCGTACGTGGTCGTGCTCATCGTCGCTCCGGCGGGTGAAAACGGAGACGCCGAGGCTCCGGAGCCCGGCGGCGACGTCGTCGTGCGTCGTGCCAGGCGAGCCGGTGAGGTGGACGTCCATTCCGGCCTCGACCAGCAGCGTGACCAGCGCGGCCGTCTTCGGTTCGACATGCAGGCACATGGCCAGGCGCTTGCCGCTGAGCAGCGGCTGGAGCTCATGGACGGCGTGGGTGGTCAGTGGCATGTGCTTGCGCGCCCAGTTCGTGGACGCGACGGTTTTGGGCATGGCTGTGCTCTCTTTCGATTTCAGTGGATTCGGCTAAGGAGGACAGAACGTCCTTAGCCGTAGAAATCGCACCGGTAGGAGTGGTCGCCGAAGATCGGCGCCCCCGCTACCTGGCAGATGCACATGCCATGACCATACCGGTCCGATCGGGGTGATGATGTGATCATGGAACACACGGTGATCGACCGCAGGACGGCCAGGATCGCCAACGCCAGCTTCTCCACGTACCTCGTGCCGGTGAGCGCGGACGTCCCGGAGATCGAGACGCTGTTCGTCGATCGGCCTGCCCCGGTCAGCCAGGCCATGGGCGCCAAGGGTTTCGGGGAGACGCCGATCACCGGGGTGCTCGCGGCCATCGGCAACGCCGTCTACCACGCGACCGGCAGGCGAATCCGGGCATTACCGATCACACGGGACAAATTGCTCTAGCGAGGGTTCCCGACTTTCGAGGGTATGGCTGCTTTGGCCGGTAGCGACACACTGAGCGTGCCAGTACGGTGACCGTGAGCTTGCGGCCGTGCTGATCGTCTCTCCCGTGCAGCCATGAGGAGTCCCGATGAAGTCAAGGTCCTTGCACCGGATCGCACTCGCCGCCACCGGCGTGGTGCTGACCGGTCTGCTCACCGGCACCGCGACGGCGCAACCCGACGCCGCCGGGGCACCGGTCTTCTGGCAGGTGTCGGCCACCAGCGCGCAGGTGGTGGCGCTGGCGAACGCCGGGTTCGACATGGGCGAGTCCGGTGACGGCACCGCCTACGTCGTCGGCGACAAGACCGTCGCCGCGAAGCTGCGCACACTCGGCTACCAGCCGAAGTTCTACGACACGGTCTATAAGGAACTGCCCAGCGCGACGCCCAACTCGCTCGCCGCGGACACGTTCTATGGCGGCTACCGGACGGTGACCGCGCAGGAGGCGCACCTCTCGCAGGTCGTTTCGGCGCACCCGGATCTGGCCACCAAGTACACCATCGGCCAGTCGTGGAAGAAGACGAAAGGCCAGGGCGGGCACGACATCCAGGCCATCTGCCTGACCAAGAAGCAAGCGGGCGACTGCACGCTGTCCAAGACCTCGCCGAAGCCCAAGGCGTTGCTGATGGCGCAGATCCACGCGCGTGAGCTGTCCACCGGCGAACTCGCCTGGCGCTGGATCGACTACCTCGCCGAGGGCTACGCCACCGACGCCACCGCCAAGTCCATTTTGGACACCACGGAGGTGTGGGTCGTTCCCGTGGCGAACCCCGACGGCGTCGACATCGTCGCCTCCGGCGGCAACTCGCCGAAGCTGCAGCGCAAGAACGCCAACAACAGCCGCGGCTGCAGCGGCACCAGCATCGGCGTCGACCTGAACCGCAACTCCAGCTTCAAGTGGGGCGGCGACTCGAACTCCCCGTGCGCCGAGACCTACCAGGGCACCGGCGCGGCCTCCGAGCCGGAGACCAAGGCGCTCGAGAACCTGTTCCGCGCGATCTACCCGGCGCAGCGCGGCCCCGGCAACAACGACCCGGCGCCCGTGACCGCGCGCGGCACGATGATCACGTTGCACAGCTACGGCAACGACATCATCATCCCCTGGGGCTTCACCCAGGCCACGTCCCCGAATGACGCCCAGTACCGCAAGCTCGGCGCCAAGATGGCCGCGTCCAACGGGTACCTGGTCGGCACCAACGAGGAGACCGTCGGCTACGACACGAGCGGCACGACCGACGACTTCACCTACGGCGCGCTCGGCGTGTTCAGCGTGACGTTCGAGGTCGGCGGCTCGAGCGGCACCTGCGGTGGCTTCCTGCCGAAGTACACCTGCGTCGACAGCACCTTCTGGCCGAAGAACAAGGGCGCGTTCATCACGGCGGCCAAGGCCGCGGCCGCGCCTTACCAGCAGTAAAGACCTGCTTTGGCGGGGGTGTCCCTGGGCGTGTTTGGTAAGCACTCAGGGACACCCCCGTTTCGCTGCCTTGGCTCGCTTGCGTTTGTGAGGGGAGCTGGGTGAGGCCCTCCCTCACCCAGTTCGGATGCAGGGGGCCGGCAAAGTCGCCCTCCCGGGTCGGTTGAAGGGATGAACGCCACAGCGTTCACAACTGAGCGACGCAAACGCCCCGTTCATGCGTCCAGTCCCGCTCCAGAACTCGCACAAAAGCGACAATGTGGTACAAAAATTGCCAACGTGAGTCCTTTGTGGACATTTAGCGATGCCTCGGGGAAAGCTGATCTTCGTGAAACCGACTTTGCCGGGACCCTGATGGCCGACCTGGTGAGGGCCTCCCTCACCAACTTCGGCTTGGTGAGGGAGGCCCTCACCAAATCCGCGGTCGTGCGCGGATGGACGGCACCTGTGCATGGATGGACGACACGCCGTCTTCGGGTTCACGACCGCTCTTGGTCGGTGGGGATGGCATCGCCGTGGCGGTGGATGATCTTCCACTCGCCGTTTTCGCGGCGGTAGACGTGGGTGGCGCGCAGGGTGTACGTCGTGGGGACGCCGTTGACCGACACCGTGTTGTGCTCGAAGCCGATCGTGTAGGCCAGGTCACCGCTCGCTTCGGCGGCCAGCAGCTCGAACCGGTACTCCGTCGAGTCGGAGAAGCGGGACGCGACCCAGCGGAACGTCCGGTCGAGGTCCTCCCTGCCGGTCCGCACCGCGACGGCCGCGCCGAACAGGCTCACCGGGTCGGTCTCCGACCAGAGTTTGAGGCGCGGCTCGACGTCGCCGTTGTGCATCGCCTGCTCAGCGGCGATCTGCTTCGGCAGGATCTCGGCCAGAAACGCGGCACGCTCATCCGTCATGGCCAACTCCGATGCAGTCGGTGAACCCGGCGAGCATGAGCCAGGTGATCGGCGGAGTCAAGAGGCGTGACGCCACGAGCAGGCGCCCGAGGTGCGGCGCTGTATCGCGCGGCCGGGGTGAGCGGGACTTCGAAAATCCCGGCTCCCTCCCGTGCGATGATCTGTTCATGACAACCAGAAAGGGCCATGCCCCCTAGGCACCCCGAGCAGGACCGCCCCGCATCCTCCCAGCCTGACAAGACCTTGTCGCCGTTCGCGGTCGACGTGACGTGGGAGTCGTGCGGATGTCTCACCTTCATTGTCGATCACGGTGTAAACCGCCTGCGCATCCTGGCGTCCGACATGCTGCCGCCCCTGGATGACATGTTCAGCGGATTTGTGGCACTCACCCAAGGCGAGCGTCATGCCCGGTTCCGCTGCTGGGCGGAGCCTTCCGAATTCCGCTGGCTGATCACCGCCGACGACGGGTTCGCCAGAGTTCGCCTGCTGGTCTTCCCCGATCTCCACGAGCGGCTTCCCGACGATCAGGGGCGGCTGATCATGGCCGCCGACATGCCAGTGCGCACCTTGGTGACCGCGTTCGTCACGCCGCTTCGCGCTCGACTCGACCGGGTGGGGGAGGACGCGTTCCCGCGCACGTGGCGAGGCCTCCCGTTTCCGGTCGACCACTTGCGGACCTTGGAAGAATGGCTCGCCCGCAAATAGGTTGCGACCGGGTTCGGCGCGTCGTGATACTGCGGGCATGGGGGTATTGGACACGGCCGCCGCCAGGCTGGCCGCCGGGGAGACCGTGCGGATTCGCCCGAGCGGGTCGTCGATGGTTCCGTTGATCCACAGCAGGCAGCTGGTGACGATCGCGCCGGTTGATCCGGCGAAGGTCGAGGTCGGCGACATCGTGCTGGCGAGGGTGTCGGGAACCGTCTATCTGCACCTCGTCACCGCCATCAACGGCAAGCGCGTGCAGATCGGGAACAACCGTGGCGGGATCAACGGGTGGACCGGCGCGGAACGGGTTTTCGGACTCTGCACCGAAGTGGAAGGCGTGCCCCGGAAGAACATCGACGGCAAACTATTTTGAGGGGTAAGCCAAAGGTGGGGTCGTGAGTGGTACGGCCGGTTCTAACCGGCGGGAACACTCACGACCCCATAGGTGGTGAGCCTGGCGCTGTGCACAGAACGCGGACACGCGTGCATGAGGGGCGGACACGCGTGCGGGGAACGCGGACACGCCGACGGACCTTCGTGATCCCGGGTGTGTCCGCGTGCCGTCAGCAGTCCATCTTCGTCAGGGGCGCGGGGCCCGGAGGTGCCGTCGCTGCTCTAGCTCGTCCGCGCTCACCGGCGTCAGCATCGGCTGGCCCGGCGCGCAGAACATGGTCACCACGAAGGCGGACTCGGCGTCGGCCAGGTTGTTGCCGTCCTGGTAGTGGATGACGTCGCCGCCCGGCTCCCAGAAGGTGTCGCCCGCCTTGAGCACCCGCTGCGGCTCGCCTTCCAGCTCGAAGATCATTTCGCCCTTGAGCACGTAGCCGTACGCCGGGCCCGAGTGCCGGTGCGGGGGCGCGCCCTCGGAGCCGGGCGGGAGTGTGACGAGGATCGTCATCGCCTCGGCGCCGTCGGGGATCTGGGGCGCGCCTTCGACGGTGCCGATCACCTCGATGATGGGCGCGGCCGCTGCCGGGCCGGGTGAATCGATGTACTGCGGCATGATCTTCCTTTCCGTTGTGACTGAACGCCTAGACCGGGCGGCGCACCGTTCTGTGACAGCACGCTGTCACGAATCCTGCGGCTGCGGTGTCCAAGGTGGTGAGCGAACGGAGAACATCGATGACTCACCCCGAAGAACACCAGCTCGCGACCTCGGTGCTGGTGATCGGCTCCGGTGGCGCCGGCCTGCGTGCGGCGATCGAGCTGGCCGAACGTGGTGTCGACGTGCTGGTGCTGGGCAAGCGCGCCAAGGCCGACGCGCACACCACACTCGCCGCCGGCGGCATCAACGCCGCGCTGGCCACCATGGATCCCGAGGACACCTGGCAGCAGCACGCCGCCGACACGATCAAGGAGAGCTACCTGCTCGCCCGCCCCGAGGTCGTGCGGATCGTGACCGAGAACGCCGCGCGCGGCATCCATGATCTCGAGCGGTGGGGCATGCCGTTCGCCCGCGAGGCCGACGGGCGCGTCTCCCAGCGGTTCTTCGGCGCGCACACCTACCGCCGGACCGCGTTCGCCGGCGACTACACCGGCCTCGAAATCCAGCGCACGCTGGTCAACCGCGCCGCCCAGCTGGGCATCCGAGTGCTCGACACCTGCTATGTGACCAGGATCCTGGTCGACGGGAACGCCGTGTTCGGCGCGTACGGCTTCGACGTCGAAACCGGCACCAGGTACCTCATCCACGCCGACGCCGTCATTCTCGCCACGGGCGGTCACACCCGCATCTGGCGCCGCACGTCGTCTCGGCGTGACGAGAACACCGGCGACTCCTTCCGCCTCGCGGTACTGGCGGGCGGCCGCATCCGTGACCCCGAGCTCGTCCAGTTCCACCCGTCCGGCCTGATCGACCCCGAGAACGCGGCGGGCACGCTGGTCTCGGAGGCGGCGCGCGGCGAGGGCGGCATCCTGCGCAACGCGGTGGGCGAACGCTTCATGGAGCGCTACGACCCTGTCCGGATGGAGCTGTCCACCCGTGATCGCGTCGCGCTGGCCGCGTACACCGAGATCAAGGAGGGCCGCGGCACCCCGCGGGGCGGCGTCTGGCTCGACGTCTCGCATCTGGAGCGCGACACGATCATGCGGCGCCTGCCCCGCGTCTACCAGACGCTGCTGGAGCTGCAGATGCTCGACATCACACGGTCCCCGATCGAGATCGCGCCGACCGCGCACTATTCGATGGGCGGGGTATGGGTGCGTGCGGAGGATCATGGCACCGGCGTCGACGGGCTCTACGCGATCGGTGAAGCGTCGAGCGGGCTGCACGGCGCGAACCGGCTTGGCGGGAACTCGCTGATCGAACTGCTGGTCTACGGCCGTATCGCGGGTGCGGTCGCGGCTCGGTATTCCGCGGATCTGCCCGCTCAGCGCCGGTCGTGGGAGGCGCTCGCGCAGGCTCGGGGCGAGGTCGACTCGCTGCTGGCAGCCGACGGGCCGGAGAACGTGCGCGCGCTGCAGCGGACGTTGCGAGACACGATGACCGAACACGCCGGGGTGGTCCGTGACGAGACGTCGCTGCTGGCCGGACTGTCCGAAGTGGACGAACTCGAGGTCAGGATGGCGAAGGTGGGCGTGCATCCGGACCTCGCCGGGTTCCAGGATCTGGCGCACGCCTTCGACTTGAAGGCTTCGGCGCTGGCCGCCCGCGCGACGCTCGAAGCGGCGCTGGAGCGCAGGGAGACGCGGGGCTGTCACAACCGATCGGACTACCCGGAGCTGGATCCAGCGCTTCGGGTGAATTTGGTCTGGGCCGGGCCCGGCCGGGTTGAACGGGAGGAGATCCCGGTGGTTCCATCGGAGATCGCGGGGCTCATGCGGGAGGTTTCGACCGAGGGGAAGCTGGTGGAGTGATGGGTTTTCCCGCCCGGGGTGCGGACCTCGACGAGGCGGCCGCCGTCTTCGCCGGGGTGCGGGGACGCCTGTTCGGCATCGCCTACCGGATGCTGGGCAGCGCGCTCGACGCCGAGGATCTCGTCCAGGAGGTCTGGGTTCGCTGGCAGACCTGCGACCGGTCGAAGGTCGAGAACCCCGCCGCCTACCTCGCGACGGCAATCACGCGGCTCGCCATCAACGTCAGCGGGAGCGCGCGCAAACGGCACGAGACCTACATCGGGCCATGGCTGCCCGAGCCCGTCGACACCTCGGCGGATCCGCAGCTGGGCGCCGAGCGGGCCGCTGGGCTCGAGTTCGCCGTGCTGCTCCTGCTGGAGAAGCTTTCGCCGACCGAACGCGCCGCCTACGTACTGCGTGAGGCGTTCGACTACCCGTACAGCCAGATCGCCGAGATCGTGCAGACCAGCGAGGTCGCGTCGCGGCAGCTGGTGAGCCGGGCGCGCAAGCATCTGCAGGCCGAGCGGCGGACGCCGTCGAGCGTGCCCGAGCAGCGGCGGCTGCTGACGGCGTTTCTCGCCGCCGCGCAGGTGGGGGACATCTCCGCGCTGGAACGGCTGTTCGCCGAGGACGTGGTGAGTTACGCCGACAGCAACGGTGTCGCGCGGGCCGCGCGGATGCCGATCCACGGTGCGGTCAAGCTCGCGAAGGTCATTCACGCCTGGGGCAGCGACTTCTGGTCGGGTGCCGACATCTCGTGGGTCGAGGCGAACGGGCAGACCGGGCTGCTGCTCAAGCGGGACGGCGTGACGTCCGCCTTGGTGACCGTGACCACCTCCGAGCACGGGATCGACCAGGTGCTCTGGATGCTGAACCCCGGCAAGCTGGCCGCTTTCTCCTGAGGTGTCACAAAAGTTCGGGCTGCGGTGTCTGAACTGGTGGGACTCGAGAAAACGGGAGATGTCGTGACCAAGATCCTGGTGGTGGGTGGCGGATACGCCGGGTTCTACACCGCGTGGAAGCTGGAGAAACGGCTGCGGCGCCGGGAAGCCGAGCTGATCGTGGTCGAGGCGCGGCATGCCGCGGTGTCGCTGCGGCGGCATCTGCGGCGGACGCGGGTGGTCGCCGGGATGGTGACGACCATCGATCATGCCGCGCGGCGGGTGACCGTCCGGCCTGCCGGCGGGCCGGAGTTCGAGCTCGGGTACGACATCATCGTGGTCACGGCGGGCGCGGTGACCAGGAAGTTCCCGGTGCCGGGCATCGCGGAGCGGGCGATCGGGCTGAAGCATGTCGAGGAGGCGGTCGCGATCCGCGACCGGCCGCTGACGGCGTTCGACCGGGCGTCGGCGCTGCCGACCTTCTTCGGCGGCGGGTTCTCCGGGGTGGAGGGGTTCGGCGAGCTGCTTGCGCTGGCGACCGCGCTGCGGCGGCTCTACCCGGACCTGGAACCGGCGTTCCACCTGGTCGAAGCGCGGGACCGGATCCTGCCGGAGGTCACCGAGCGGCCGGGCCGATGGGTGGTGCGCTCGCTGGAACGGGGCGGCGCGACCGTGCACCGCCCAACGCCCAGCACGCGGTCCGCCAAGGCAAGCTGCTGGCGCGCAACATCGCGGCCACGCTGCACGGCAAGAAGGCGAAACCGTACGCGCACCACGGCCTCGGCACGGTCGCGACGCTGGGACTCGGGCGCGGGATCTTCCAGTACCGCAAGCTCGTGATCAAGGGCCTGCCCGCCTGGCTGATGCATCGCGGCTACCACGTGCTGGCCGTCCCGAGCTGGGAACGCAAGGTCCGCGTGCTCGCGATCTGGCTGACCGCCGCGCTGTTCGGGCGTGACGTCGTCTCGCTCGCCTCCGTCGAGCACCCGCGCGACGCCTTCGTGTCCGGCGGTGACCTGAGATGATCGGCAGGCTCGTCGCGGACCGGCTCCGGCTGGCCTGCGAGTCGGGGTCGGCCGAGCGGCTCGCGACGCTGCTGGCCCCGGACGTCACCGCGGCCGTCGACAGCGGCGGCAAGCCGGGTTTCGTCACGCGTCCGGTCCATGGCGTCGCCGAGACCACGCGCGCCGTGCTGGACGTGCTGGCAGGCTCGGCGATCTCGGTGCAGTCGGTGAACGGCCAAGCCGGACTGGTCGTGCGATGCGTCGACCGGGTCAGCGCGGTCGCCACGTTCTCCGTCGACGGCGGGCGCGTCACCGCTATCTGGCTCGTGCTCAACCCGGACAAGCTCCGGCATTGGAACGATTACGCTGGGCGGCATGGAACCTGGTAACCCGGTAGTGCTGCTCTGCGGCCAAGGAATGCAGGCCGAGGCCGAAGGCCGCGCCGACGACGCGCACGCGCTGTTCCAGCAGGCATGGGACGCGGCGGCCGACGACTACGACGCCTGCGTCGCGGCGCACTACCTCGCCAGGCACCAGAAGACCCCGCAGGACACGCTGCACTGGAACCAGGAGTGCCTGCGCCGCGCCGACCTGGTCGGCGATGAGCGGGTCAGCGGGTTCTACCCCTCGCTGCACCTGAACATGGCTCGCGCACACGAGGAACTCGGCGAGCGTGCCGAGTCGCATGCGCACTACCGCCAGGCCGCCGACCGCATCCAGGACACGCCGGCCGGGCCCTACCAGGACGGGATCCGGTTCGCCGTCGCGAAGGGGCTGCGCGCGACGGGCGAACCGGCCCCGGACGGCGCGCTCGCCGAGCTGCTGGCCAAGCTGTGCGCCCGCGCCGACCTCACCGCGCTCGGCTTGCTGCTGCCGTCCTACCTCGGCGATCTGGGGACCGCCGAGGATCATGCGAAGCTGCTCACCGCCGTGCACATGGTGCACGCCAGCCGGTCGCTGCCCGAGGACGAGCAGGCGCTGCTTCGTCAGGCCATCGCCGAACTCACGCCTCGCTGACACCGATCCGCGCAACAGTTCTTCCTTGTGGTGTAAGGGCTTGACGGTTCATTGACCGGCCGATCAGGGTCCGTTAACCTTCGCTTTAATTAGGAAACTTCCCTAATTAATTCGTCGGGAGTGTGGATGAAGCGAAGGATCAAGCAAGCCGTCGTCGTGGTCGCGGCGAGTGTGCTGCTGGTTCAGCCGTTGACCGTCTCGAGCGCGCAGCCGCGGGCCGAATCCCTGCTGTCCGCCGGAAAGCCGACCACGACCTCGTCCACCGAGAGCGACGGGTTCGGCGGCGACTACGCGGTCGACAGCGACCTGACCACGCGGTGGGCGAGCGCCGAAGCCGGTGCCACGCAATGGATCGCCGTCGATCTCGGCGGTACCGCGACCGTCAGCCGCGTCAAGCTGAACTGGGAGTCGGCCTACGCCAAGGGCTACCAGATCCAGGGCTCCGCCGACGGCGTGAGCTGGACTGACATCAAGGCCGTCACCGGCGGCGACGGCGGCGTCGACGAGTTCACCGGGCTCGACACGTCCACCCGGCACATCCGGATCTACGCGACCGTCAAGGCCACCGCGTACGGCGTTTCCCTGTGGGAGCTGGAGGTCTACGGCGCACGCACCGGCGACGGCGACATCCAGCCGCCGTCGGCGCCGACGGCGCTCAAGCAGACCGCAGGCACCGCCAACAGCATCACGCTGGGCTGGGAACCGGCGACGGACAACGTCGGCGTCACCGGCTACGAGATCCTGCGGGGCGGCAACGTCATCGGCAAGTCCGCGACGAACTCCTTCACCGACACCTCGCTGGCCTCCGGCTGGGACTTCAGCTACGCCGTCCGCGCGCGGGACGCGGCGGGCAACCTGTCGCCGACGAGCGCCGCGGTGCCAGCGAAGACCGAGGACACGAGCGGCTCGGGTGGCACCGTCATCGCCGTCTCCGGCGACATCGCCAAGGCCGAACTGCCGTCGGCGCACTCGGAGACCGCCAAGGTGGTCGAGCGGATCAACCCGAAGTACGTGCTCACGGTCGGCGACAACCAGTACGACGACGGCACGATCGCCGAGTACCGCGCGTACTACGACAAGACCTGGGGCAAGTTCAAGAGCATCACCAAGCCCGTGCCCGGCAACCACGAGTGGAACAACAAGCTGGCCGGGTACAAGGAATACTTCGGCAAGATCGCGACGCCGAACGGAAAGCCCTACTACAGCTACAACATCGACGACTTCCACTTCGTCGCGCTCGACTCGGACCCGGTCTACAACGGTGGCGGCTCCGAGCAGGTGACGTGGCTGCGCAAGGACCTCGCGTCGAACTCGAAGTCCTGTGTCATCGGCTACTGGCACCACCCGCGCTTCAACTCGGGCAAGGACGGCGACCAGAAGAGCGTCGCGCCGCTGTGGAACGAGTTCTCGAAGGCGAAGGCTGACGTCGTGTTCCAAGGCCACGACCACCACTACGAGCGCACCAAGCCGCTGAACACCTCTGGTCACGTCGACGAGGCGAAGGGCGTCCGGTCGGTCATCGTCGGTATCGGCGGCGACAGCCTTTACCTGAACTTCAAGGCGCGCGAAGGCGTGGAGAAGATCTTCGGCAAGCACGGCGTGATGAAGCTGATCCTCAAGGGGAAGTCGTACTCCTGGGAGATCATCGGCACCGACGGCAAGCTGCTCGACCAGGCGGGCCCGTACACCTGCCGGTGACGCCCAGCTTCCGGCGCCGCCCGTTCGGGTGGGCGGCGCCGGATCCCGGAGTGAAGGAGACTGGTGGACCTCAAGGCGAAGATCGCCGTGGCCCTCGCCGGGACGACGGCCTTGATCGCGACCTCGGTCTTCTACGTCGTCAAGGCGAAGGCGAACAACCCCGAGCGGCAGCAGGCCGACGCCGGGGTCCCGGTCGATCAGGAGCACCCGGTGCGCTTGACCGTGCCGGGGCAGCTCCTGTTCCGCAACGGCGCACCCGGCCCCGGCTACGGCAAGGTCGCCTCGGTGTCGATCGCCGACCCCGGCGGCCCCCGGCGCGTCAGCGAGCTGACGTGCGAACGCTTCTACGTCGCCGCGAGCACCGGCCTGTGCCTGGCGAACGAGCCAGGCCCGATGCCCTCGGCCGTCGCCCGGTTCGTCGACGGCGCTTTGACGGAGACGAAGCGGGTCGACGTGGCCGGCGTCCCCAACCGCGCCAAGCTTTCCCCCGACGGCCGGATGGGCAGCTGGACGACATTCGCCACCGGCGACTCCTATGCCCAGCCCGGTTCCTACTCGACCCGCACGGCCATCATGGACCGCGAGCAGAGCGAGCTGTCCAGCAACATCGAGGGCATCCCGCTGCGTATCGAGGACAAGGCCTACCGCGGCGAGGACGTCAACTACTGGGGCGTCACCTTCATGCCGGGCAACCGGACCTTCTACGCCACGGTCGGCACCGGCGGCCGGACCTACCTCATCGAGGGCGACAACGAGGCATGGAAAGCCCACACGCTCAGGGAAAACGTCGAATGCCCGTCGCTTTCACCCGACGGCACGAAGCTCGCCTTCAAGAAGCGGGTGTCCCCGGACGGCGCGCGGCCGTGGCGTGAGCACGTGCTCGATCTGGCGACCATGCGGGAGACCCCGCTCGCGGAGACCCGCAGCATCGACGACCAGGTCGTGTGGCTCGACGCGAACACGATCGCCTACGGCCTGCCGCGCGACGGCGGGGGAGCGAGCGATGTGTGGGCCGTTCCCTCGGACGGGAGCGGGGCGCCGCGGCTGCTCGTTCCGCTGGCCTCGTCGCCTTCGAGTACCTAAAAGGGCTCGTGAGTGGTACGGCCGGTTAGAACCGGCCATACCACTCACGACCCTGGGCTACTTGGCCGTTACGTCGGCGAGTGAGGAGCCCATCTTGATCGTGCTGATCGACGAGGTCGCGACCCCCGGCGCGGGGTGGTAGATGCCCCACTTCAGGTACGTCCGGGTGCCGTCGTATGTGGTCCCGGTGTAGGTCTCCGAGCCGGTCAGCAGACGCTGGCGCGTCCCGTTGAACCAGAACTGGACGGTGCCGTCCTGCTTGCCGGACGTGATGCGCAGCGCGTAGTCGTTCCACTGGTCCTTGACCGCTTTGCCGCGCCACAGCAGGACATCCTTGTGATCGGTCGTCCAGCTGTGCAGCTGCAGCTCGCCGTTGATCACGCCGATGACCACCGGGTGATTCGCGGTGCCGCTGCTGGGACTGGATTTGACCTGGAAGAAGTACCGGCTCTCCGAGTCGCCGATGCTGAACTTCGAGGACCAGCCCAGGTAATAGCTTTCGGTGGGGGAGACGTCGGGGCCGACCGCTTCGCACCGTTCCTGCTTCGCGGGCTGGGTCACCGTCCAGACCGCGCCTTTCACCGAGTCCGTTCCGGTGGCGAAGGTCTTGCTGTCGCACTGGATCGACTTGAAGGCGCCGATGCCGTCACGCGGATCGGCGGACCAGCGCAGGGCGGTGGTGCTCGCCTGTACCTGGCCCGCCGACAGCGCGGTCAGTGCCGCGGCGGCCGCGACACTTTTGAAAACGATGGTGTGCATACTTCCTCTAGGTTTTCGCCGCAGGACATTATTCGCCACATAATGCCTGTTATGCCGCTCGGGAAAACCTGTTTCGAATGCAAGGTCTCATGCAATCACAGCGCGTTGGTGCGTACACCCCACGTGCTGCGGAAAGTCTGGCCAGGCTTGAGAACGATCAGGTCCTCGCCGCTGTTGAACGAGTTGCCGGGACCGGTGACCGGTTCGATGGCGATCGCCTTGCGGATGGGCCGATCCACCGCGTAGTCGTCGGAGTAGACCAACAGGTACTTGTTCTTCTCGTCGGCCCAGAGCTGCACCTTGTGCCCATCCGGCGTCGCGAGTTCGGCCAGTGTGCTTTCCGTCGAGGTGCGGGCCAGGTCGGTGTAGGCGAGGTCGAGCGGTGCGGCGCCGACGACCTTCGCGGTGCGGAAGTCGTTCGGGGTGCCCGCGACCGGCGCCCGGCCCGCCGGGACGCCCTTGTCGTCGTTGATCAGGTAGGTCGACGCCGCGATGGTCAGCTTCGCGTTGTCGACCAGCGGGTCGGCCTTGAAGTACGGGTGGTATCCGCTGCCGAACGGGGCGGGCTTGTCACCGGCGTTGGTCGCGGTGAGCGTGACCCGCAGTCCGGACTTGGCGAGCACGTACTCGGTCTGGAACTTGAGCAGGAACGGGTAGCCGTACTGCGGATACAGCACCGAGCCGAGCACGAGACGGTTGCTCTCCTGCTTGACGAGCGACCACGGCGCGAAGTACATGAGCCCGTGGATCGCGCAGCCGCTCCAGTGCTCGGTGATCGGGGTTTCGTAGTCGACGCCCTCGAACTTGTACTTGCCGCCCGCGATCCGGTCGGACCACGGCAGCAGGATCTTGCCCATGTGGCTGTCGCCCATGGAGTTGTCGGGGTGGCCCGCCAGGATGGCGCGGCCGTCCACGGTCCAGGACCGCAGTTCCGCGCCGATTTCGGCCACCGTCAGGCTTTGCTTGCCGGACGTGATGCGGTACTGCCGTCCGGTGGGCAGCAGGGTTTCAGCGGCCGCCGCCGAAACCGCCGGAGCGCCGAGTGCGAGCGCGGCGGTGGTGCCTGCGGCGGCGGTCATCGCCGCGCGTCGGGAAAACGTGCGCATGGTTCTTGTCTCCAAAGGGGATTCAGCCGCGAAGGACGGAGTGGGGGAAGTCGAACACCTTGCCGGGGTCGTAGGCCGAGACGATGCGGCGCAGCTTGGCCTGGTTCGCACCCCAGTACGAGGTGGCCCAGTCGGTCTGCAGCGGATTGACGTAGTTGACGTAGGAGCGGCCGCTGAGCACCCGGGTCAGCGCCTGCTGTGCCTGGGTGACGATTTCGCCCTTGTCGGTCTCGCTCCAGCCGTAGATCTGCACGGAGGCGCGGACGCCGCGGTGCGCGTACGCGGTGTCGCGGCCGCCGATGGCGTCGACCTCGCCGCCGACGGCGTCGAAGAGCAGGACCATGTCGTCGAACCCGGTCATGATTTCGACGACACGGTCGGCGTCGGCCGTCTTCAGTACGCGCGGCAGCATGCGTGACGCGGCGTGGAACGCCTCACGCGGTACCGTTCCGCCGGGCTTGGTGTCCGCGTAGCAGGTGCTGACTTCCTTGCAGGGCGCGAAATGCAGCACAGTGTCCAGATAGGACTTCTGCTGGGTGACGCGGGTGGCCGGTGCGACGCCCACCTCGGCGACGAGCGCGTCCAAGTGGGTCTTCGCCGCGGCGGCCTTGCCGACCCAGGTGCCTTCGATCGAGTTGCTCGCCTCCTTGCCGGAGCCGATCGCGCAGGTCGAGGTGAGTTCCTTGGGCGCGGAGTGCTGCCAGGCCGACCAGGCGGCGAGCACCTTCGCGGTGTGCGAGGCCGGGAACTCGAGCTTGAAGACCACCGGGTTCGGCGCGGGCACCGTGCTGAAGGTGAACTCGGTGACGATGCCCGCGTGACCGCCGCCGCCGCCGCGCAACGCCCAGAACAGGTCGGCGTCGCCGCGGGAGTCGGCCTTGAACACCGATCCGTCGGCGCCGACCACCGTCGCGGCCTTGAGACGATCGCAGGTCAGGCCATAGGGACGGGTGAGCGGGCCGATGCCGCCGCCGAGCGTGAGACCCGCGATGCCGACCGTGGCGCAGGTGCCGCCCGGCAGCGCCCTGCCGCGCGCGGCGAGCGCGGAGTACACCTGCATGAGCTGCGCGCCTGCACCGACCACGACGGTGCCGTCGTCGCGGACCGTGATCTTGTTGAGCTCGGAGACGTCGACCACCACGCCACTGTCCGGAGTGGAGAAACCGGCGTAGCTGTGGCCGCCGGAGCGTGCCGCGAGCGGCGTGCCACGGCCACCGGCCCGGCGCACGCACTCGATGACGTCCTCGCGGTCGGCGACCATGGCGATCGCGGCTGGCCTGCGCGAAGGCAGTGCGAGGTTCCAGGTCGTCGAGGCGAAGTCGTACCCGGCGTCACCGGGCCGGAGTAGCCGTCCCGACATCGCTTTGCCGAGTCCGTCCAGGTCGATGCCGCCCGCCGCCGCGCGGGCGCTCGTCGCGAGCGCGCTGTCGCCCAATGCCGAGAGCAGCGCGGTGCCCGCGATCGCGGTGCCCGCCATGGCGGCGCTCGTGGTCAGGAATTTACGTCTGCCGAATCCAGCCGTCTTCACGGTTCTCCTAGGTGAGGCGGGGTGGGATTGGTCGGAAGTTAACTAACCTTTACCCGGCATTCAATAGGTGAACATGACATTCGTTGGCGATTGCATGGAATTCGGCAGCGAGTGGTGTTTCGAAAATGCCGTTATGATTGCCGGGCTCAGCCATTCAGGAATCGTTCGACCGGCAAGGTGGCGGCACCCAGCGCGACGGCTTCCGGGCCGAGACGGCACAGTTCGATCGACGTGGTGGCGAAGGGGTGCCTCAGCGAATGCAGACGCGCGGCGTCGCGGATGGCGTCGAGGTTGCGGTCACCGAGGAGCAGCCCGGCCCAGCCGCCGAGGATGACGCGTTCGGGGGAGAGCAGGTTGATCAGGCTGCCGATGCCCGCGCCCAGGTAGCGCACGGTCTCGGCCAGCACGCCGGTGCCCTGATCGTCGTGGCTGAGCGCGGCGAGCGCCGACTCCTGGTCGGCGCCGTCCGCGATGGTCCCGCCCGCTTCGGCGAAGCGGGCGAGTATCGCCTCCGCGCCGACGTAGGCCTCCAGGCAGCCCTTGTTCCCGCATCGGCAGGTCCGCCCGCCCGCGACCACCACCAGATGCCCGAACTCGCTCGCCGACGCGCCGGGGAAGCCCGCGTCGTCGGCGATGATGCTGGCGCCGACGCCCGAGCCGATCAGCGCGACCACCGCGCCCGACGTGCCGCGGCCGGAGCCGAACCAGAGTTCGGCCCTGCCCATGGTGTTGGCGCCGTTGTCGAACAGCAGCGGCAGGTCGGTGCCGGCGCGCAGCAGCCGTTCGAGCGGGACCATGTCCCAGCCGAAGGTCTGGGCGTCGACCAGCACCTCGGGTTCCCGCTGGACGACGCCGGGCACGCCGATCCCGACCCCGATGATCGAACCGGCGTCGACGCCGCCGTCCGCGAGCACCGCGGCGATGCCGTCGAGCATCGCGGCGGTCACCGCTTCGGCGTCGTGCCCGTGCGGGTCGAGCGGGTAGTCGGCTTTGGCCCGCTCGGTCATGGCGAGGTCGAACAGTTCGACGCGCACCCTGGTCTCGCCGACGTCGATGCCGATCACATGCCCCTGTGCCGGGTTGACCTGGAGCAGCACGCGGGGCCTGCCGCCGTCCGACTCGACGGAGCCGACCTCGATCACGATGCCTTCGTCGATCAGCTCGCGCATCACCGAGCCGACCGAGGCCGGGCTGAGCCCGGTGGCGGCGCTGAGTTCCTGGCGGCTCTGCCGGGCGCTGAAATACAGGGAACGGAGCAACAGTGAGCGATTGAATCGTCGCAGGGCGTGCACAGTTCGCCGTTCCCGCCCGCTCATCAGCCCGCCTTCCGCCGTTTGGCGCACCTTACTTCGCGCCCTGAATAAAGTCATGTCGCGTCCTCTTGACGATTCGGCGTACCGGGCGTTAAATCACGCCTTAAAATAAGGCATGGTCTGGATCACATGTGCTCCATGGCCGTCCACACACCTCAAGGGACCTCAGATGCGAATCGGAAAGATCGCCCCGGCGCTGGCCATGGCGCTGGTCGCCGCGACCACCGCGGCCTGCGGTGGCGGCAGCGGCGACGGCTCGGCGGCCGGTGCCCCCAAGGAGCTCACCTACTGGGCCTCCAACCAGGGCACCAGCCTCGACAACGACAAGGCCATCCTGCAGCCCGAGCTCGACAAGTTCGAGAAGGCCTCCGGCATCAAGGTCAAGGTCGAGGTCGTGCCGTGGACGGACCTGCTCAACCGGATCCTCGCCGCCACCACCTCCGGCCAGGGCCCCGACGTGCTCAACATCGGTAACACCTGGTCCGCGTCGCTGCAGGCCACCGGCGCCTTCGTGCCCTTCGACGACGCCGCGCTCGAGAAGGTCGGCGGCAAGTCCCGCTTCCTCGGCCCGTCGCTCGCCGCGACCGGCGCGCAGGGCCAGCCGCCCGTCGGTGTCCCGCTCTACGGCCAGGCGTACGGCCTCTACTACAACAAGAAGCTCTTCGCCGACGCCGGCATCACCAGCCCGCCCGCGACCTGGGAGGAGCTGATCGCCGACGGCAAGAAGCTGACCGACCCGGCCAAGGGCCAGTGGGGCATGTCGCTGCAGGCCGGTCAGGTCACCGAGAACAGCCACCACGCGGCGATCCTCGGCGCGCAGCAGGGCGCGACCTTCTTCGGCAAGGACGGCAAGCCGACGATCGCGTCGGACCAGGCGGTCACCGCGATCCAGCAGCACATCGACCTGATGCAGAAGGACAAGATCGTCAACCCGTCGAACGCGGAGTACGCCGACACCGCCAAGTCGCTCAAGGACCTGGCCGACGGCAAGGCCGCGATGTTCATGAACCAGGCCTCCGAGGGCTCGTTCAAGAACATCGGCGCCGACCTGGCCAACATCGGCGTCGCGCCGATCCCGCTGCCGGCCACCCCGCCGCCTGGCGGCCGCAAGGTGACCAGCTTCGTCGCGGGCATCAACCTTTCGGTCTTCCAGAACACCAAGAACAAGGATGCCGCGCTGGACTTCGTGAAGTTCATGCTCTCGGCTCCCGAGCAGGCGATCCTCAACAACGCCTACGGTTCGCTCCCGACCGTCCAGGACGCCTACAGCGACCCGAAGTTCCAGACCTCGGACGTCAAGGTGTTCCAGAACGTGCTCGCCAACACCGCCGAGCCGATGCCGCAGGTCCCGCAGGAGTCGCAGTTCGAGACGCTGATCGGCACCGCCATGAAGGCCATGTTCGCCGACGTCGCGGCCGGCAAACCGGTCGACGCCGCGAAGATCAAGTCCCAGCTCACCCAGGCGGACCAGCAGATCGCGGCCGGGAACTGAACCTGAGATGGCCATCGCTGTGAAGGACGCCCCGGCCGTGGAAGCGGCCGGGGCCCGTCAACCGGGCAGCCGGTGGGCGAAGCGCCGCAAGATCGGCCTGCCCTATCTGCTCCTGCTGCCCGCGTTGCTGCTCGAACTGCTCATCCACGTGATCCCGATGCTCGTCGGGATCGGGATGAGTTTCCTCAAGCTGACCCAGTACTTCATCCGGAACTGGTCGGCCGCGCCCAACGCGGGGCTCGACAACTACAAGTTCGTGCTCGACTTCGACAGCGCGGCGGGCAAGGCGCTGCTGCACTCGTTCTGGGTCACCGTCATGTACACGGTGCTGGTGGTCGGGCTCTGCTGGCTGTTCGGCACTTCGGCCGCGATCCTGATGCAGCGGTCCTTCCGAGGCAGGGGACTGCTGCGGACGCTGTTCCTGGTGCCGTACGCGTTGCCGATGTACGCCGCGGTCATCACCTGGTCGTTCATGTTCCAGCGCGACACCGGGCTGGTCAACAGCGTGCTGGGCACCCATTCGTTCTGGCTGATCGGTGACAACAGCTTCTGGTCGCTGGTGATCGTCTCGGTCTGGCGCAACTGGCCGTTCGCGTTCCTGATCATCATGGCGGGCCTGCAGAACATCCCCGGCGAACTCTACGAGGCCGCCGAGATCGACGGCGCGAGCTGGTGGCGCCAGGTGCGGGCGATCACCCAGCCGATGCTGCGGCCGGTCAACCAGGTGCTGCTGCTCGTGCTGTTCCTGTGGACCTTCAACGATTTCAACACGCCGTACGTGCTGTTCGGCAAGTCCGCGCCGCAAGAGGCGTCGCTGATCTCGATCCACATCTACCAAAGCTCGTTCAAGACCTGGAACTTCGGTCTCGGCTCGGCCATGTCCGTGCTGCTGTTGTTGTTCCTGCTTCTGGTCAGCGCGCTTTATCTCGGTGTGGCGGCGCGAAGGAGGAAGGCAAGTGTCTGAGCCTCGCTGGCTACCCTGGGTCCGGCGGCTGGTACTCGGCTTCCTCGCGCTGTTCACGCTGCTGCCGCTGTACGTGATGGTCTCGTCCTCACTCAAGCCGCTTGGTGACGTGCAGGGCAAGTGGGAGTGGATCCCGTCGACCATCACCATCCAGCCGTTCCTCGACATCTGGAAGACCATCCCGCTCGCGAAGTACTTCGTGAACAGCCTGGTCATCGCCGGGCTGTCGACGATCTTCTCGGTGCTGATCGCGATCTTCGCCGCCTACGCGATCAACCGGTACAAGTTCCGCGGCCGGTCGTTCTTCTCGATGACCGTGCTGTCGACGCAGATGTTCCCCGGCATTCTCTTCCTGCTGCCGCTGTTCCTGATCTTCGTCAGCATCGGCAACACGACCGGGATCGTCCTCTACGGCTCGCGTCTCGGCCTGATACTGACGTACCTGACCTTCTCGCTGCCCTTCGCGATCTGGATGCTCGCCGGCTACTTCGACTCCATCCCGAAGGAGCTCGACGAGGCCGCGATGGTCGACGGCAACGGCCCGCTCGGCGCGCTGATCAGGGTCGTCATCCCCGCGGCCGTCCCCGGCATCGTCGCGGTGTCGATCTACTCGTTCATGACCGCGTGGGGCGAGGTCCTGTTCGCGTCGGTGATGACCGACTCCGACACGAGAACGCTCGCCGTCGGCCTGCAGGAGTACTCGACACAGGTCCAGGTCTATTGGAACCAGGTGATGGCCGCGAGCCTGATCGTCTCGGTCCCGATCGTCGCCGGATTCCTGCTGTTCCAGCGTTTCCTCGTCGCCGGGCTCACCGCGGGCGCCGTCAAGTAAGCCGCCGTTCCACCTGCTCATGCCCATTCCCTAAGTGAGGTCTGTCTTGAACCCCGCTCTTCCCTCGGATTTCCTGTGGGGCGCGGCCACCGCCGCGTACCAGGTCGAAGGCGCCGTCGACGCGGACGGCCGCGGCCGGTCCATCTGGGACGACTTCTGCCTGGTCCCGGGAGCCATCGACAACGGCGACACCGGCGACATCGTCTGCGATCACTACCGGCGCTGGCCGGAAGACCTGGCGATCATGAAGCAGCTCGGCCTGGACGCGTACCGGTTCTCGATCGCCTGGCCACGGGTGATCCCCGGCGGCCGCGGCGCGGTCAACGCGCTCGGTCTCGACCACTACGACCGCTTCACCGACGCGCTACTCGAGGCCGGGATCCGGCCGTTCGTCACGCTCTTCCACTGGGACCTGCCTTCGGAACTGCAGGAACGCGGCGGCTGGCCCGCCCGCGACACCGCGTACGCGTACGCCGAATACGCGGCCGTGGTGGCCGCCCGTCTCGGCGACCGCGTGCGCGACTGGAACACCGTCAACGAGCCGCTGTGTTCGGCGTGGATCGGTTACCTGGAAGGCCGTTTCGCGCCAGGCGTCCAGGACCTGCGCCAGGCCGTCGACGCGTCACACCACCTGCTGCTCGCACACGGGCTCGGCGTCGAAGCCATCCGCGCCAACGCCCAGCAGCCCGCGAACATCGGCCTGGTCGTCAACCTTTCGGGCATTGAAGCGGCTTCTTCGCGCGACGAGGACATCGCGGCGGCCAAGCGAATGGACGGGCACGTCAACCGCTGGTGGCTCGACCCGTCCAACGGCCGCGGCTACCCGGCCGACATGATCGAGACCTACGGCATCGAGCCCCCGGTGCTCGGCAACGACCTCGAGATCATCGCGGCCCCGACCGATTTCCACGGCCTGAACTACTACTTCCGCCAGCTCGTCGAGGACGACCCGACCGGCCCGGCGCCGTACGCGCGCCAGGTGCCGGTGGAGGGCGCGACCACCACCGCGATGGGCTGGGAGATCTACGGCCAAGGTCTCGCGGACCTGATCCACCGCTTGCACGACGAGTACGGCTCGCGCGCCATCTACATCACGGAGAGCGGCGCGGCCTTCGACGACAAGGTCGCCGAGGACGGCTCGGTGATCGACACCGACCGGATCGCCTATCTCGAGGAACACCTGACCGCGGTCGCGGGAGCGGTCGCCGCCGGCGCGCCGGTGAAGGGCTACTTCGCCTGGTCGCTGCTGGACAATTTCGAGTGGGCGAACGGACTCGACAAGCGCTTCGGCCTCGTCAGGGTGGACTTCGACACCCAGGTCCGCACGGTCAAGGCGAGCGGCCAGTTCTACGCCGACCTGATCGCCGAGCACCAAGCCCGCCGCTGACCGGGGTCGTGAGTGTTGCCGGGCGGTTCTATTGGGCGGAGGGGCAAGGTGTCATGTCGTGCTGGGCGACCTTGGCCTGCTTCCGCCCTGGCCACGAAAGAGTGACTGTGG